>JAADEK010000038.1 GCA_013153455.1 Aquificota bacterium | reverse complement strand
AAGCTTTACCTGCCCTTTTTTAAGGAGCTTTACATCGACCTCGGTCTTTTATACATACCCTTCGCGCTTTTTGTGATAGTGGGGAGCGCGAACGCGGTAAATCTCACCGACGGGCTTGACGGACTTGCGATAGGACCCGCCATGACGAGCGCTACCGCCCTCGGGGTTGTAGCATACGCGGTGGGACACTCAAAGATAGCCCAGTATCTGGGCATACCTTACGTCCCATACGCGGGGGAGCTTACGGTCTTTTGCTTCGCTCTCGTGGGTGCGGGACTGGGGTTCTTGTGGTTTAACTCATTTCCCGCCCAGATGTTTATGGGGGATGTGGGAGCTCTCGCTATAGGGGCATCGCTTGCGACCGTCTCACTCCTCACGAAATCAGAGTTTATATTCGCGGTAGCTGCGGGTGTATTCGTCCTTGAGACGCTGAGCGTAATACTTCAGGTAGCATACTTCCGCCTCACCGGCGGAAAGAGACTCTTCAAACGCGCCCCCTTTCATCACCACCTTGAGCTAAACGGCATACCGGAGCCTAAAATTGTCGTGAGGATGTGGATAGTTTCCGCACTCCTTGCTATCGTAGCGGTAGCGATGCTAAAGTTAAGGTGATGAGAAAGGCAAGGCTTTACGCCAACCTCGTGAAGTTTGAGCACACACTCTTTGCCCTCCCGTTTGCGCTCGCGAGCGTTCTTCTCCTCGCGGAAGGCTTTCCTCCCCCGAGTAAACTCTTTTGGATAGTTGTAGCGCTCGTGAGCGCGAGAACCGCGGGGATGGCTCTGAACCGCCTTATAGACGAGCCCTTTGACAGACTAAACCCGAGGACCAAAAACTGGGAGCTCGTGAGGGGAGACGTCACAAAGGGGGAGGTAAAGCTGATAATACTCGTCTCCTCCGCTTTGTTCGTTTTTGCGTCCTATATGCTAAACGAGCTTGCCTTTACGCTGTCTCCCGTCGTTCTTTTCCTCCTTTGGTTTTACCCTCAAGCAAAGCGTATAACGTATTACCCCCACCTCGTTCTCGGGCTTGTTTACTTCCTCATACCCGTCGCTGTTGACGTTGCCCTAAACGCGCGCGTATCACTCACCGCGGTTGTTCTCGGACTCGGTATGGGCTTCTGGGTCGCGGGGTTTGATATCTTATACGCGCTTCAGGACTACGAGTTTGACAAAAAGGTAGGACTAAAGTCAATACCCGTCAAATACGGGATAGAGGGAGCGCTGAAGCTTGCGCGAATCTTTCACCTCATCACGCTCGCCTCCCTTTTACTCCTCGGTTTCATACACCCAAAGCTCGGGGTCTTATACTTCACGGGACTCGTTCCGATAGCGCTCTTTCTCCTTTACGAGCACAGCCTCATAAAGCCGAACGACCTCTCAAAGATAAACAAAGCCTTCTTCACGGTGAACGGGTGGGTAAGCGTTGCCTTCTTTTTCGTTGTTCTCCTTGACTACGTTCTTTAGAAGTAAAGGTCAACGCTTATGTAAAAACGGAGCTTTGAGAACCTTAAGCTCTTTTCCTCAAGGGGGTATGCGACATCCCCCCTTATGAGACCGACGGGCGTCCTCAGACCCGCGGAAAGACCCGCGTCCTTCTTCATACCCTCAAAAAGGTTCCCGAGCGTGCTCGCGGTTTTCCCGAGCTCAAAGAAGGTAATAACTTCAATACTCTTTTTAAAGAGAAGGTAAAACTCGGGGTTCACGTATAGAAACTGCCTCCCGCCGAGGGGAGCGCCTATACTCTCGTATGCGTATCCCTTCATCATCGTGTATCCCCCGAGGAAGAAGCGCTCAAATATGGGCGCGTCTTTTGAGACGTATCCGTATGCGCTCTTTAGGCGGAAGCCCGCGCGCTCGGGCAGAAACTCCCTCTTTACACGCCCGAAAAGCTCAAGCTTCGTGTAGTTGCGTTTCCCGTTTGCGCGCGAGGCGGAAGCCCGAAAGGCTCCCCTCCTGAAGAAGGTGAGCGTATACTTGTTGTATCTTCCGGTGAGCTCCTGCGCGCCCGTCGTCTTTGCACGAAAGCGCGAAAAGGAAAAGCTCAAGAAACGCATGGGGCTAAACCTGTATCCGAGAACGAGCGCGTAACCGTCGGAAAAGAGGTCGTAAAACTCGTGATTTTCATACGTTTTGAAGAGACTCGCGTCCGTGAAGTAGTGGCGCGAGAAGAAGAATCTGTCCTGCAAAGAAAGCCTGTAGAGTTCAAAGCGCTGGCTTCGTGAGTAGGTGTTCCTGCTCACGAGCCCGGTCCCAAATAGGTTCCTGAGCGTTATACCGAAGCTGAACTTAAAATTCTCAAAGGTGCTGTATCCGAGACCGAGCTCAAATACACCCCTCTTGTTCTCTTGGAGCGTTACGAGCCTGTGAACCCTTTTGTTTGTCTTGTCAACGTAAGTCTCTATCTGCGCACTCCTGAATATCTCACTCTCAAGCATATTCCACATACTCTCCTCTTCGTTTTTTCGGGAAAAATACTCCGACTTTACGAGCATGTAATTGACTTCCCTGAGTTTCGTCTTCTTGGCTCCGTATACGACCGTCTTTCCGTATCTGTATCTCTCACCCCTGTTTATCTTTACCTCGTAGAGGAGAAAAAGTATATCTTCAGTTTTAGCTATTTTTATATTTATGGTTGTTATTGCATCAAAGTATCCGAGCTCCCTGAGCTTCTTTCTTATCTTCCCGAAGACCTCATCAAGTAGCTCGTAGCTCAGGACAGCTGGCAAGCGTGAGCGTATGCGCTCCTCAAACTCCGAAAAGAGGGGGTCGTTTATGCGTATGTCCGCTATAACGTAACGAAATCCTTTCTTCAGGCGGATAAAGACGTAAACGAGTTTTTTTTCTTTGTCCACCTTTTCCTCTATCTTCAGGGTCGCATCAAGGTAGCCGAGGCGCTTTAGCTCCTTTAGGCGCTCGTTTGCCATCTTCTCTATCTTGTCCCTGTCGTATGGAAAGGTATACCTCTCACCGTTTATAAATACAAAGGCTCTGTATCTCTCCCCTTCCCTTATCCTGAAAAGGACCTCTCCTTTTTTGGTTCTGTATTCAACCCTAACATCAAGAAAGCCCTTCCTCCTGTATAGCTCCTCAATCCTCTCCTTTAACTTCTCAAGTGTGAATATATCAAGACCTACGGTCTTTAGGTCTAAAAGTGAGCGAAGCTCATCCTCGGAAAAGAACGTATTTCCCTCAAACTCTATCCTGAAGTGCTCACCCTCAAAGACCTCGTATACGGGTATACCGACCTTAGCACCGCCCCAAAGGGCTTTTAGTGTCGCGAGGGGGTGGTTTACCGCGTTCCTCAAGCCCAAGGAAATAGAGCTGAGAAGACCGTCGGTTTTCGGAAACAGGGCTTCGGTGAATCTCCTCTTTAGTGTCTTTTTCTTGAGAGCTTTCAGAAAGACAAAGCTTTGGTAAAAGCCTTTCCTTCTGTAGTAAGTCTCAAGCTTTTCCTCCGCGTCCTCAACCGCGTCTATATCAAAAACGCTCCCGACAACAAGCCCGGAAGCCCTGAGGAGCTCCTCTTTAGGGACGGAGCGCGCACCTGGAAACTCAGCCCCGCCCAAGAAGTATAGGTTATTTTCCCTTACCTTTATCTTTATAAAAGCGTCACCACTTTGGTTTACGTCTATACGGACGTCCACGTTCGCACCGAGAAAACCCTCGTTCCTGTAGGCTTGGAGAAGTATCTCCTTGAATACCTCCTCGTCCTCACCCGTAAGGGGTGTGTCTTCCTCTATACCGAGTATGTTCTTTATATCCTCCTTCCTGAAGTAAACGTTTCCCTCTATGTCTATGCGCTTCACGAGTGGGTAGCGCTCTATGTAGATGGTAAGGATGTCTCCCTTTCTCTCGTAGCGAACGGAGCGAAACTCCGGTATCTGCTTCAACATATAGATGATTCTTTCGTAGTTCTCCTCGTCTATTACCTCCTTAAAGTTGTTCTTTTTGAGCGGGTAATTTGAGACGATGCGAACCTCAAGCCCGAGGGCGAACGAAACTAAGAGCAAAAGGATAAGCATAACCGCACCCTATCCCCCGTGTGCTACCCCCACGAGCTTTGAAAAGTCCTCAACACCCTCCTCCTCCATATACGCCCTTATACCTTCAAGTATCTTCAGCGGAGCGAGGGGGTCAAAGAAGTTGGCGGTTCCCACCTGAACCGCGCTCGCCCCCGCCATAACGTGCTGAAGCGCGTCCTCCCAGTTTGATATACCCCCTACACCGATTATGGGAACCTCATCCCCCAACTTCTCGTAAACCTGATAAACCATCCTTACCGCTATCGGGAGTATGGCGGGACCCGAAAGCCCTCCCGTTTTTGTCGCGAGGTCGGGCTTTCTTCTCTTTACGTCTATCTTCATACCGACGAGCGTGTTTATAAGGACAAGCCCGTCCGCCCCCGCATCCACGCAAGCCTTCGCGAATTGGGTTATGTCCGTGACGTTTGGCGAGAGCTTAACGAGGACGGGTTTCCTTACCGCGGACTTTACCCTCTCAACGAGCCTCCCGAGTATCACCGGGTCGTGTCCAAATATAATCCCTCCCTTTTTTACGTTCGGACACGAGACGTTAAGCTCGTATGCTACCACCTTTTCCGCGGACTCAAGAGCCTTGCACACCTCAACGTATTCCTCCTCACTCTCCCCGAAAACGTTCACGATAAAGTGCGTATCTATCTTCTCTATACGCGGGTATATATCCTTCAGAAACGCTTCAACCCCCGGATTTTGAAGCCCTATTGAGTTGAGCATACCGCAGGGGGTTTCCGCTATGCGCGGTGTTTCGTTTCCGAGTCTCGGTCTTAGGGACAAACCCTTCGTGACGACCGCACCGAGAAGCGAGACGTCGTATAGCTTTGTAGCTTCCTCCCCGTAGCCGAATGTCCCGCTCGCAACCCAAACGGGATTCTTGAACCGAACGCCGAATATTTCTATACCGAGATTCATTGAAGTTTTATTTTATTACGCCCTTCGGGCGTCTTTAAGTTTTCAAAATTTTAGAAACAATTTCGTCTATAGCTTTTAGCTCATCCGACAGCAATCGTCTCCCTTCGGTTCTTAACCTATTCGGGTGAACGTCTACGAGCTGTTTTCTCACTTCGTTAGCTTTTTCCGTGCTGATGCGCGCGGTTTCCACGAGTTTCCTGTGAAGCGGGTCCTCGGGGTCATACTTAGGTATGGGCTGTCTTACGATGAGTTTGTGTATATGCCTTTCCCCGAAAAGCCCCCTTGATTGCTTTTCCCTTATCATTTCACGCAGGACACTTGAATTTATGAACGAGGCTACGTATAGAGCTTCATCATAGGTGTTGAAGTGTGCATAAAAGGTCATATGGTCTACAACGAGTCTCTCTTCGTTCTCAACGACGCAAGCGCAAGGATTTGAACCTCCCGCGGTATAAAGAACTAAATAACCGCCTTTTACGGGTTGGGAGAGAAGGTCGTTTCTGTAGTTTAGCCTATCTATTATGTTCATTTTTTGAGCTTTCTCTCCTCTCCACTCCTCCCACACCCTTTGGCAATTTATCAACCAATCCTTAAAGTTTTTCGGAACCTTTTTAGTGTGCTCTATCCAGTAGTAAAATCTCTCGGTTGCGGACTTGAAATCCTCCAATATATCGTAGTAATCAAGAAGTCTGTATTTGTATATCTCCTCAGACTCTTCAACCTCGTCAAAGGAAAGTATCTCCTCGTTCAACTCTAAGTTTAAGTAATCAAATAAATGTTTATTTTCCCTCAGAAGGTTTACTATCTTTTTCTTTGCGTCGGGAGATATATGTGAACTTTTTAGGTATTGCTCCGCATCGCAACGAAGATTTATAAGCGCACCCATAGCGTCCAGGTCCGCACTGTCATCTATCCCCTCCTCAAACTCCTTTATAAACTCTTTTGCCCTTTTTAGCCTTTCCTCAAGGTTCTCTATAGCTTCTTGAGACGAGCTAACAATTTCAAGGGGTAGTATTACCTCATCAAATTCCGTAAAACCGAAGGGATACATCCGCTTTGATAAAAGTGTCTTGAAAAAGAACCTCTCGGGCACAGAACCCCTCAAGGTCGTCCGTAACTTCTCGTCTCCCGTGTTCTTAGAAACCACCGGAACGCTCTCCTTTGAGTAACCGAGGGGTGTCTCTTCCCTCTCAACGAACCAAAAAGAGCGGGGATATATAGTAGCCCCGTCCCTGAACTTTTCCGCATACTCGCTCGTTGCGTAGCGCGAGGGGGTATAGGTCCAGTAGTTGAG
>JAADEK010000057.1 GCA_013153455.1 Aquificota bacterium | reverse complement strand
AGGGGTATGTGAGCCTTGAGAAGATGCATATCAAGACCGTGCTTCTTTACCTTTTCCTTGCATATGCGAAGAGCCTTCTCGCTCTCTTTTAGGTTCTTCTTGAAGGTGCTGAGGTCTTTCTTGTTTGCCACCCTCACGAACTTGGGTCTGAGGTTGTTCCCCGGGGGGTCGTTTGAGTAGCCGAGGACCTCAACGATGTCCTCACCCTTTTCCTCGTCCCTCACGACTATCTTCTGGCTCTTCCTCAGCGGAACATTTACGTTCTCAACCGTCCCTATCTTGTTCGTATCTATGTAACGTATTTTCAAGTATTTCATGATAGCCTCCATATATATATTAGAGAAGGGAGGAGATATAGGTAAGACCGAGAGAACCGCTTAGCCCCCGCGAAAGCCCGTCCTTGAGGAGTTTCAACCTCTCAAGAGCCCTCTCGTATTCCTCCGCCCTGTGCTTTTCCTCAAGCGCCCTTCGTGAAAGTAGCTCTTCAAGGACGTCAAGAAAGAGCTTCCTTTTCTCCGTGTCCCACTTTTCAAACTCGCTTATCGCCCTCAGTATACCCTCCCCCGACAGGCTCAAAAAGTCCTCGGCGAGCTTAACGACCTCGGGGTTTTCCTTAAGGAGCTTTGCCTTCTTCAGACTCCCGCCCGAAAGGCTCGCGAGCTCCTCGTCAACACCCGCGAGCTTCTTTATCTCCTCTTTGGTAAATCCCTTGAACTCCACCTGAAAGGTTCGGGAGAGAATAGTGGGGAGGATTGCGGAGCGTCTTGAGGTTGTGAGTATGAACGTCGTGTCCGGAGGGGGTTCTTCAAGTGTCTTGAGGAGGGCGTTCGCGCTTTGGTTTGTCATCGTGTGCGCGTCGTCAACGATTACGACCTTCCTCCCAGAGAGCGCGGGCTTCAGACTCACGAAGTCCTTTATAGCCCTTATTTGGTCTATCTTTATGAAGTTCCCCGAGGGGACGACGAGGATGAGGTCCGGGTGCTCACCCATCAGGTAAAGGAACGTCTTTTTACCCTCCGCTTCCCCGTAGACCTTCAGCTCCTGCGTCTCTCCCGAGAAGAACTTCCTTTCCATCTCCGATACGTGCTTGCACGAAACGCACTCCCCGCAACCCCAAGGGACGCCCTCTTTGCAGAGCAAACCCTTTGCGAACTCAAAAGCCCTCTTCGTTTTCCCGCTTCCTTCCTTTCCGTAGAATAAAAGTCCGGAAGGAACCCTTCGGGTTTTTTGAAGCTTTTCTAAGAAGACCTTCTCCACAACTTATAATTTAAAGTATGCTGAGCCCGAAGGACTACGCCCTGCAAAAGGCAAAGCTCGCGAGGAAAACCTTAAGGACGCTTACCTCCCTAAAAAGCGCGGTCAAGAACGAGACCCTCCTTGAGATTGCGCGTCTCCTTGAGGAGAGGAGGGATTTTATAAAGGAGGAGAACAAAAAGGACGTTGAGCGCGCGAGGGAGATGAACCTAAAGCCCGCGCTCGTTGACAGGCTCGTCCTGAACGACAAGCGCATAGACGGAATGATAAAGGTTCTCAGGGACGTCGCGTCGCTCCCGGACCCCGTGGGTGAGGTCATAAAGATGTGGACCCTCCCGAACGGTCTTAGGGTCGGGAGGATGAGGGTTCCCTTGGGTGTTGTTTTCATCGTATACGAGGCGAGACCAAACGTCACGATAGAAGCTTCCGCCCTTTGTATAAAGTCATCTAACGCGGTGATACTCAGGGGCGGAAGGGAAGCGATGAACACAAACCGCGCTCTTGTGAGCCTCATACACGAAGCCTGCGAAAGGACGGGCTTTCCGAAGGAAGCGGTTCAGTTCGTTGACAGACCGGAAAGGGAGATAGTTTGGGAGATGCTGAAGCTTGAGGGTCTCGTTGACGTCGCGATACCGCGCGGGGGTGAGTCGCTCATTCGCGCGGTAGCCCAAAACGCCCGCATACCCGTCATAAAACACTACAAGGGTGTTTGTAATATATACGTTGACAAGGACGCGGACCTTCAAAAGGCTTACGATATCGTCTACAACGCGAAGGTTCAAAGACCTTCGGTATGTAATGCGGTTGAGAACCTTATAATCCACAGGGATATACTTGATGAGTTCTTCCCGCGGATGGCTTACTACCTCGGGAAGGCGGGAGTTGAGCTGAGGTGTGACGAGGAGAGCCTGAACGTCATAAGGAAGAACCCGAAGCTCTCCTTTGTCAAGGCTGTCCCCGCTACGGAGGAGGACTACTACGAGGAGTTTCTTGACCTGATACTTGCGGTCAAGGTAGTGGGTAGTCTTGATGAGGCTATAGAGTTTATAGAGAAATACGGTTCAAAGCACTCGGACGCTATAGTTACGGAGAACTACACGAGCGCCATGAGGTTCTTGAGGGAGGTTGATTCCGCAGCGGTTTACGCGAACGCGTCAACGCGCTTCACGGACGGGAACGAGCTGGGTCTGGGTGCTGAGATGGGGATATCAACGGATAAGATTCACGCGAGGGGTCCCATGGCTCTTGAGGAGCTTACAATCCCGAAGTTCGTCATACTCGGTGAGGGTCAGGTGAGGGACGATTTCGGTGTCCCCGAGGAGTGGAAGAGGGAATTTTAATCCATACGCTTGAGGACAAAGGCGAGAACGCGGGCTACCGCTTCGTAAAGCTCCCTCGGAACTTGTGTGTCAAGCTCAAGCTCAATGAGGGCATCAACGAGAGCCTCGTCCTCAACGACGGGTATGCCTTCCTTCTTCGCGAGCTCTATGAGCTTCTTTGCAAGCTCTCCCCTGCCCTTTGCGACCACCCTCGGCGCTTCGTCCTTTCCGGGTTCGTAGCGCAGGGCTACCGCTTTCTTCATACGCTCACCTCAAGCCCCCCGGATGGCAAACCGGGGGCTTCCGACATCTTTATCTCCACCCGAACCCCGAGGGACTCCTCAAGCTCCCTCGCGTCCTTCTTTAGCGCCTCAAAGAGCTTTCGTGAGTTTGTCTCAAGCGTGAGCTTTCTTTCCGTGAGGGTAGCCCTCACGGAGGTCTCACCCTTTTTGAGCGTGAGGACCGCCTTTTTTTCCTTTGAGTCAACGAGGATACTCCCCCTCAGGTCTTTCTCCTCAAAGGGCAAAAAGAGGCGCTTTCTGCGAAGGAGAAGGAGCTGGAGGGTGTTTATGAATTGGACGAGCTCGTGGTTTTTGTCTTTCAGCGCCTTGAACTTCTTGTCGCGGGAGAGGTTTTCCTTTGCGCGGTTTGTGAGCACGCTCAGGAGTTTCCTCTCGTAAAAGAGTCCCGAGTTTCTCAGCGAGTCGTAAGAGAGGACGTCCGAAAGCCCGAAGGGCTCACCTCTTTTTACGGAAAAGCGTCTTTCTACGAGTTTAAATATCTTTTCCGTTTTTGGTTTTAGGACTACCTCGTCCCCGGGCTTTAGGCGCGCGAGGGCGAGCACCCTTATTTTTTTGTCGTCGCTCGTTTCTAAGAGCGGTGTCGGGAGTTTTCCTTTAATTACGCCCCGAAGGGGCGTCGTTATTTTTAATATCATTATGTTTTAAAATTTAGGTTTATGGAGGGGAGCGAAAAGATTTTGTCGGAGCTTCTTGAGGACAACGTTAGGTATCTTCCCCCTTCGCGCGTTTACGAGATTCTTGAGTCCTTGGTTGATTTGTTACGTTCGGAGGGTCCGGAGTTTCTTGAGGAGGTTCTTTTTTTGCTTCGTTCAAACCCGAGAGCGCGCTCCGCGGTTGAAGAGTTTTTCGGTATGCGTTCATAATTAAAACAATGGACGTGATTGAGGAGCTTGTTCGGAAAAACGATACGAAGATTTTGCTCGTCGTCCTTGACGGTCTCGGGGGTCTACCGGTAAGCGAGGGAAAGACTGAGCTTGAGCTTGCTCGGAAGCCTAACCTTGATAGTCTCGCGAGGCGTTCAGCCCTCGGGCTTCACATACCCGTTGATTGGGGGATAACGCCGGGGAGCGGTCCGGGTCATCTTGGTATATTCGGATACGACCCGCTTAAGTTCAGGATAGGGAGGGGTATACTTGAGGCTTTGGGGCTCGGGCTTGAGGTGGGGGAGAGCGATATAGCGGTGAGGGCTAACTACGCGACGGTCCGATACGAGAACGGGAAGCCCGTTGTCGTGGACAGGAGGGCGGGAAGGCTCCCGACGGAGGAAAACAGGCGCATAACGCAAAAGCTCAAGGAGCGTATCCGTGAGATTAACGGTGTCCGCGTTTTTATAGAGCCGGGTATGGAGCACAGGCTCGCCGTGGTTTTTCGTTTCCCCGAACCCCTGCCGGAGGGGAGCGACCGCATAAACGACACCGACCCCCAAGCTACGGGAAGGGAACCCCTTGAGCCGAAGGGTGAAAATCCGAACGCGGAGAGGGTCGCGGGCGTTGTGAGGAAGTTTATAGAGCTCGCTTCGGAGGTTCTCAAGGAGGAAAAGAGGGCAAACTACTTGCTCCTGAGGGGTTTTTCACAAAAGCCAAAAATCAAGAGTATGTCCGAGAGGTTCGGGCTCAGGGCTTGTTGTATCGCGGTCTACCCTATGTATAAGGGTCTTGCTTCTTTGGTGGGTATGGATGTGATTGAGTTTGAGGGGAGTTCTATAAAGGACGAGATAGACGCGCTTTCGCGCGTTTGGGACGAATACGATTACTTCTTCCTTCATGTAAAGAAGACGGACAGCTACGGGGAGGACGGGAACTGGGAGGGTAAGGTGAGGGTAATAGAGGAGTTTGATTCCTTGCTTCCGGACATACTCTCCCTTTCCCCGGACGTTTTGTGTATAACGGGAGACCACTCAACGCCTTCCGTTCTTAAGAATCACTCGTGGCACCCTGTTCCGCTCCTGATACACTCGCCTTACGTTCTCGGCGGAACCGCGGAGGGCTTTACGGAGCGCGAGTGTCTGAAGGGTGAGCTCGGTATCATACCTTCGGTGAAGATTATACAGCTCCTCCTTGCGAATGCTCTTCGTCTGAAGAAGTTCGGGGCTTGAGTGATGGAGATAAGGGGAAAGAGGTTAAGGCTCCTTATAAAGGAGGAGGATATAAGGAGGAGGGTTGAGGAGCTCGCGGGGGAGATAAGCTCTTCGTTTTCTTGGGATGAGCCTCCCGTGGTTGTAGCCCTCCTGAAGGGTGCGTTTATATTTGCTTCGGACCTCGTTCGGGCTTTTAAGCGTCCCGTTATCGTTGACTTTATGAGGGTCTCAAGCTACGGACACTCTACGGAAAGTAGCGGAAATATAAGGATTTTGAAGGATATAGAGACGGATATAGAGGGGAAGGAGGTTCTGCTCGTTGACGACATCCTTGATACGGGACTTACGATGAAGGAGATTTACGAGTTTCTGAAGATGAAAAAGCCCAAGGTTCTTAAGACGTGCGTCCTCCTTGACAAGAAGGAAAGGAGGAGGGTTGATTTTGAGGCGGATTTCGTGGGGTTTGAGGTTCCGGACAGGTTCCTCGTCGGATACGGTCTTGATTGGGGGGAGCTGGGAAGGAATCTGAGGGATATTTACTACGTTGAGGATTAGTGATGATGGTGATGGTGGTGTAGCTTTCCCGAAGAGAGGGGGCAAAACTGGGCGCACGCGTAGCCTTCCCTCTCAAGCTGGACGGTTGTGTGCTTTATGCCGAATTTCCTCGCTACGTTCTCCACTTCCCTGAGGACGCGGTCGCAAACGCTCGTGTCGTTCACGACTATATGAACGGTGAGGACTTCCGTTCCGGGCGTTATTGACCACACGTGAAGGTCGTGAACGTCCTTCACACCCTTTATCTTTTTTATCTCGTTCTCAAGCTCCTCGGTGTTTATGTGAGACGGTGCGCTCTCAAGCAGAACCCTGAGGGCTTCCTTTATAACCGAGTAGGCGGAGGGGAGTATGAGCAGGGCGACCGCGACGCTCAGGATTGGGTCCGCGAGGTAAAACTTCCAGAACTTTACCGCTATACCCGCCCCTATAGCTGCGAGTGAGCCGAGGGTGTCGGTCGCCACGTGAAGGAGCGCAGCTTTTACGTTTATGTTCTCCTCCGAGTGCTTCAGGAGTATGTACCCGACAAAGAGGTTAACGAGGAGTCCGGCTACCGCTATGTACAGCATCTCACCCCGAACGGGCTCGGGGTTCTCAAACCTGCTTATCGCTTCAAGGATTATATACCCCACGAGACCGAGCAAAAAGAGACCGTTTACGAACGCTGCGAGAACCTCAAGCCTGTAAAGACCGTATGTCATACCCTTTCCCTTTACCTTCAGGGCGAGGTATTGCGCAACGAGGGCGATAAGTAGGGAGAGGGCGTCCGTGAGCATATGCCCCGCGTCCGAAAGGAGGGCGAGGCTGTTTGTGAGGATACCCCCTACGAGCTCAACGAGCGCAAAGGAAGCTATGAGAACGAAGCTCAGAACGAGAGCCCTCAGACTGCCTTCTCTCTCCATAAGAACATTTTAGGGCTCGGGGCGGGAGTTGTAAAAAAGCTTCGTCATGTTAAATACAAAAGTATGGCGGAAGAGCACAAAACGGAAAGAGCCACACCCTATAAGAGGAAGAAAGCGAGGGAAGAGGGGAACGTGGCAAAGAGCGCGGAAGTAGCTTCTTCCCTCGTGGTTCTCTTTTCCCTTATAGTCCTCTTCCTCACGGGCGCCTATATATTTAAGGAAATCGTCAGGG
>JAADEK010000053.1 GCA_013153455.1 Aquificota bacterium | reverse complement strand
AGGTCTATAAGTCTATCTATAAGTTCTGTATCCTCATGTTTCGGTAATTCAATTGTTATGTCGTCTACGTTAAGTTTTATAGTATCCCCGAATAGAAATTTCTGGGAGGGTTCAAGGAAAGCGAGCAGACTGTCCGCGGAGTAAACGGGTATGTATACGTCCTTTTCCCTTTCCTTGAGGAGCTCACCGAGTGCTATAAGGTAATTGGTCTTAGCTATAAGAACCGCGAGGGGATTTATGTCAATCCCTACGACTGTGTCAAGTATGTGCTCAAGTTTCTCTTGATGGGTTTTGAAATCAAGAGCCTTCTTCCGTTTTATCGTAAAAAACAAAAATGAACCGGAACCGCACGCAGGGTCAAGAATCTTCCCTTTTGGGTCTTTTAAAACCTCGTCAAGTATCTCCTGAACGAGCCAGTCGGGTGTGTAATACTCACCGAGAATCCTCCTTTCCGCTCTCGTGACTATATTCTGGTAAAGCTCCTTAAGAATATCTTCCTCAAGCTCATCCTCCAAGTCTTTTATTTCAAACTTTGAAGAGAGGGTATAAAACATCGTTTCCCCGATTTCTTTAACCTCTTCAACTATATCGGGATGAAAAACCCAACTGTAGAAATCCTCCTCCGCGTAGTTTCTGATACCCGCCCTCTCAAAGAGTTTTCCCGTTAAGATATCTATTACGTCCACCGACTCCCCGAGTCCCAACAACTTCGCCCCTAAAATCTTCACAACCATACTCAGATACGTATGCCTGAAGAAAAGGTCTTTCTCCAAATCCCTGCCGTATACAAAGCTCATGTAAACCTGCCACTGCCCAAACTTCAGACGCGTATCCTTTTCTTCCCTTACCCTTTTATAAAGCTCTAAAAGCTTCCTGTATACACTCCTGAAGAAAGATGAGTTATACCCGAAGACATCTATAACCCTCTCCGAAGTAAGGGGAACCCTAAAGGGTGCAAGCAGATACCTATCAAGCCTGTAGAGAAAGTTTTTAACACTCTCCTCATCCCCCTCCTCGGGAAGTGAAAAAACATCAACGGGTTTCTTAAGGTTTTCCCTCTCGTAGACCTCAAACCTCACGCCGTCGGTAATTATCCCAAAGGGTGCGTTCCTGTATTGGTCCGAGTTCAGGTATTTCCTGAGCTCCTGAAGGGCTTTTTTCCTCGCGGAGCTTGAATTTATATCCCTCTTGAACTCAAACAAAACACCGTCAATCGCGAGGTCAACCCTTCCCGCGTAAACACCCCTGAACTCAACACCGTCTTCAATCCTTATATCTTGTTCCCTGCTGTAAAGCTTCCTTACAAACTCAACAAAGAGCTCCCTCTTGTGAGCTTCGGAAAGCGCCTTCTTTATATCCTCCCTGTATTCAAGAGCGAGCTTGACCGCCTCCCGGAAGTCCTTCCCCTCCATTTGAGAAATTTTATTTCTATAAGCCTGTCAAGGTATTAGGTAAACCTTACCTATAAGGCTATAAGAATTTCTTTATAAAATTTCGGACTTTTACGTTGTAAAATAAATCAGTGGTTATTTCGTAGGGAGGTGACAGGATGGAAGCCTCAAGAAGGGACTTCATAAGTATCGGTTTGGGTGTTCTGGGCGCGGTAGGAGGACTCGGCGCGCTTTACGCCTTCGTGAGGGCTATGCTTGAGCCTTCCGAGATTGCCGCGCTCGGAGCAAAGACGGAGATTGACGTATCACAGCTCCAGCCCCTTCAGGTGAGGGTTACCTCTTGGAAGGGTAAAACCCTCTTCGTAATCAAGCTACCCGAAGACTTCAAGGCGGACGACTACAAGCTAAAGCCCGGAGCGGTCAACTCAAAGGGAACGACGAACTACGAGATTCTGAAGGGACACAACGTTTTCGCTCTCGTGGGCGTGTGCACGCACTTGGGATGCATACCGCTGTGGAAACCGCAAGGTGAGCAGGCGTCGGGAGGAAAGCCCACCTTCCACTGCCCCTGTCACGGTGGATACTACACCCCTTACGGTGACGTCATAGCGGGACCACCCCCGAGACCCCTTTTCATACCTCCCCAAAAGCTTGAGGGCAACAAGCTTATCGTCGGCGTTGAGGGCTTCATCAAGGAACTCATATAAGGAGGTGGGATAGATGGGCTTGATAGAGAAGATAATTGACTGGGTTGACGAGAGGGCGCACATAAGGGAAATCTACAGGTCACTCCTCGTTGAGTATAAGGTTCCGAAAAACCTGACATTTCCTTACGTTTTCGGTGTTCTCGCGCTGGTTACGTTCGCCATACAGATAGTTTCGGGAATGGTTCTCCTGCTTTACTACAAGCCGTCTATAGCGGACGCGTTTGACAGTGCGACATACACGATAATGGGTGAGATACCCTTCGGTTGGCTCTTTAGGCACATACACGCAACGGGCGCTAACTTCTTCATGGCTATCGTTTACCTTCACATGTTCACGGGAATCTATTACAACGCATACAAAAAGCCGAGGGAGCTCGTTTGGATAGTCGGTTGGCTCATATACTTCGTTCTGATACTCACCGCCCTTTCGGGATACCTACTTCCCTGGGGTCAGCTCTCTTATTGGGGCTTTATAGTCACGACGGAGATACCGGGTTCTCTCGCGGACGCTCCCATCTTCAGGGACTTCTTCAAGGCTATAGCGGAGACGATAGTCCTATGGATGAAGGGCGGATACGTCATTACGGACATCACCCTCGGAAGGGTCTTCGGTTCGCACGTTCTTATATACCCGCTTATACTTCTCGCGCTCGTGGGTATACACCTATACCTCGTGAGGGCGGCAGGTATTTCCAACCCCGACGGTATAGAGTATGACAAGAAGAAGCACCCCGATAAGTTCGTTCCCTTCCACCCCTACATGACCCTCAAGGAAGGCGCATACGTAATGTGGTATCTCGCGGTATTCTTCTTCTTCGTCTTCTTCCACATAAGTCACTTCCTCCCGCCCGACAACTTTGAACCCGCAAACCCCCTAAAGACGCCTCCTCACATAGCTCCCGAGTGGTATCTGCTCGCGTTTTACGAAGTCTTCAGGTCTATACCTTCAAAGTTCTGGGGCTTTGTAGCGTTTAACGCCCTTCTCATACTCCTGCTACTGCTTCCGTTCCTTGATTGGTCTCCCCTCAAGAGCGCGAGGAGAAGACCCCTATTCTTCATAGCCTTCCTCGTGTTCATGTTCTCGTCCATGGCTCTGACGATACTCGGTAGCATGCCCCCTACCCCCATGAACGCTAAGCTCGGTCTTATATTTGCTACGCTCGTCTTTGGATTCTTCCTCTCGTTGCCCATCATCTCGTTCATTGAATACGGTTGGTATAAAGCAAAGGGAGGTGAACAACAATGAACGCTTGGGGCATAATAAAGACGATAATCATCGGCGGTTCTACGCTCGTCTTTTTCTTCCTCCTTTGGTTTTACAACCCCTTTAAGCACGTTGAGCACTACGAGGTTGACGAAGAGGTAAAGCAGATAATAGCAAACCCGTGGAAGAAGACCGAAAGCGGGAAGACGATAGCGGAGGAAGGAAGGGAGCTGTTTATAAACTTCTGTAGCTCTTGCCACTCCCTGAGATACGACGGGATATACCTCATGAGCATCCAGACTAACCCCAAGTGGAAGAAGATTGAAAAGAGCGCGGGAAGACCCGTCTACAGGCACGGGATACTCTACAAGGACAGGTTCTTCGTTCCCAAGGACGTTTACGAAGCTTTCGCTCACGACGAGCTCCAACAGCTTAAGGCTTCTCTCGGTCAGGTTCCTCCCGACGTCTCCACGCTCTACCTCGCACGCGGTGAGGGTTACCTTTACCAGTTCATCCTCTACCCGGGTAAGGTTCTCCCCGGCACGTCAATGCCTCCCATGTTTAACCCGCAAGCTGACCCCCAAGCCAAGGAAAAGGTCGCAAAAATCGTTGCATACATGAAGTCCGTAAACACTCCTCCTCCCAAGGAACAGATGAAGAGGAACATCATGGGTATCCTCATCATCGTATACTTCATCGTCGCGGGACTTCTCCTCTGGAAATACAGGGAGAACCTCCTCAAGAGACTCGGTTATCATTAATCAAATCACGCCCCGCGAAGCGGGGCGTCTTTTTCCTTTTATGAAAAAAGGAAAGGTTTACGAAGATATAGCGGTTGATTATCTGAAGGGAAAGGGTTACGAAATCCTCGGAAGGAACTTAAGGACTCGCTTCGGTGAGATTGATATCCTTGCGAAAAGGAAAGGGAAGTTTGTTGTCGTTGAGGTAAAGGGCGGGGAGAGTTTCTTTCCCGCGGAGAGGCTCACGGAGGGAAAGCTTCTTCGTATCCTCAGGAGCGCGTTTGAGCTTTTGGGGGATGCGGGGTTTTCTGTTGAGCTCGTGGTTGTATACAGGGGGAGGATTTACCATTATAAAAACTTAGGGCTCGGTTATGAAGAGGTTTTTTGAGCTCGGTGAGATTTGTATAAGCGTTCCTACGGTTTCTTACGATATGAGCGTGGGGGAGCTGAAGCACGTTTTTTCCGAGCTTAAGATTTACGAGTATTTGACGGTTCTGAAGGGGGGAAAGCCGATAGGTGTTGTTTTTCGGAGTGATGTTGAGAGGATTTCGCGCGAGGACTTGACCGCGGGGGAGCTTAATCGTATAGCGGTGAAGATAAGGGACTTTAACCTTGAGAGGGAGGGTCTTATAGGTATCATAGAGCTTCTTCCTGTGATAAGGGAGCCGATAATCGTCACGGACAGGAGGGGTAAATACGTCGGCTTGATTACATACGACGTTTTGCTTCATTACATAACGAAATACAGGGAATACGTGATTCCGCTCGTTCAGCAGATTAGGGAGTCCTTGGGTAAGGAGGTTTTTCTATACGTTTTCGGGATAAAGAATTTGAAGGGTTTTCGGGAGAGGTTCGGGTATGAGAAGACGAAGGGGCTTTTGAAGATACTGAGGGAGGATGTTCAGGAGGTTTTCGGGGGTGATATTGAGGAGGTTGAGGAGAGCGAGGAGGTTTGGGTTCTCTCAAGGAAACCGCCGGAGAAGGAAAGTGTAAAGGAGCTTTTTGAGGAGTTTTTTAAGGAATACTCCCTGCTTTTCGGGGATTTTCCGGACGTTTCTCTTTACGGTATGAGCGTGAATTTGAAGTTTATTGAGTCCCAAGAACAGCTCTTTAAGAAGATAAAGGAGTTGAGGGAGAGGGCGAAAAAGATTCAGGGTTATATATTCGTCGTCCACGGTCTTCAACCTAAGTTAATCC
Organism: Aquificota bacterium; assembly: GCA_013153455.1. Lineage (GTDB taxonomy): Bacteria > Aquificota > Aquificia > Aquificales > Aquificaceae > Aquifex. Next base: position 1,516 of record JAADEK010000053.1, on the reverse strand, counting down.
TCTACGACCCGAGGAAGAGAAAGCTACTGAAGAATATAAAGGAAAGGATACTCAGGGATTTTTCAAAGATTGTTGAGGAGGTGGTTAGCTCTCCTCAGGATATATGGGAGTTTGTTTTATACGATATGTTTAAGAAATACCCTTACTTTGAGCTGTTTTACATCATAAGCTCAAGCGGTTTGCAGATTTCTAACAACGTTGTGAACCCGAACGTTGATTACTTTATAGCTCAGGGTAAAAAAGGAACGGACAGGAGTGATAGGGCGTATTTCCGTGAGACGCTTGAGAAGGGTGAGTATATATCGGACATTTACCTCTCTCGTGCTACGGACGATTTTTGTATAACCGTCGCGAAGCGTTTTGAATACAACGGGAAGGTTTATATACTCGCGGGTGATATAAACTTCAGGGAGATTCACAGGCTCATAAAGGAGAGTATGTCCGCTACGAACTTGGGTTAAAGTATCCGTATGAGGGAAGCGAGGGTATCAAGAGAGACGAGGGAAACGAGGATTACGGTTTACATAAACCTTGACGGTGAGGGGAGGTATGACGTAAAGACTCCCGTCGGGTTTCTTACGCACATGCTTGAGACATTCGCGAGACACGGGGGTTTTGACCTTGAGGTTGAGGCGGAGGGAGACGTTCACGTCTCGCATCACCATACGGTTGAAGACTGCGGTATAGTCCTCGGGAGTGCTTTTTTAAAGGCTTTGGGTGATAAGAGGGGTATAAGGCGCTTCGGGCACGCTATAGTCCCGATGGATGAAGCGCTTGCTCTTTGCGCGGTTGACCTATCCGGTAGACCCCTTTTTTATTACGAGGACAAAGACCTGAGGGGAAAGATTACGGAGTTTGACTTTGAGCTGATATGGGAGTTCTTTAAGGGCTTTGCTCTTGAGAGTAAAAGCACGCTCCACATAAGGGTGATTGACGGCAGGATTCTGCACCACATAGCTGAGGCGTGTTTTAAAGCTTTCGCGATATCGCTCAAAGACGCGGTAAGGATTGAGGGAAGAGGTATCCCTTCAACTAAGGGGGTTGTGTGAATATATTTATAGAGGGGAGGGTTAGTCCGTGGACAAAAATACAAATTTATCGCGATTAATTACCGCCCTTCAAAGCGTTCCGAAGGAAGACATGCAGGACGCGAGGCGGTTCTTGCCGTTGATGATACTCCGGATAGCGGACGAGGACTTGGAGAGGCTCGGCAAGGAATACGGACAGAACGCCTACCTGATACTCAAGGCTATGCTTCTGTTTCCGAAAGACAAGTGGAAGGAATTGGGGATACCAAACTACATGATGAAATATGAAATAGAAGAAGAGGAGTAGAGTTTTAGGGTGAGATTCATCATCTTCAGTGCACTTAAAGACTGAAGACCCCTTGAAAGGCACAAGGTTAGGAATTCCAAACTGTTTCAAACTCTTATAGAAACTTAACAAATTGCGTTGTAGCAATCCAGTAGAACTCCCTTGAAGGAAGTTTCAATCTCTTATAGAAACTTAACAAACT
>JAADEK010000033.1 GCA_013153455.1 Aquificota bacterium | reverse complement strand
ACGGTAAAGTTCCTTGACAGGATTAAGGAGCTCGGTTTCCTGAGGTCTACGCTCGCGGGTATATCCATAGGCATAGACGACCTTCAGGTCCCGAAAGCCAAGGAGAAAATCATACAGGAAGCCCTGAAGAAGACGGAAGAGATATGGAACCAATACGTTAAGGGAATCATCACAAATAAGGAACGCTACAACAGGATAATAGACATATGGTCCGAAGCGACGAACGCGGTCTCAAAGGCTATGTTTGAGGAGATAGAAAAATCAAAGCGTATAGAAAACGGGAAGGAATACCCCGGAACGTTTAACCCCATATACATGATGGCTATATCCGGTGCGCGCGGTAACAGGGACCAGATAAGACAACTCGCGGGTATGCGCGGTCTTATGGCTAAGCACTCGGGTGAGTTTATAGAAACCCCCATTATCTCCAACTTCCGTGAAGGGCTTTCGGTTCTTGAATACTTCATATCCACATACGGTGCGCGTAAGGGTCTTGCGGACACCGCGCTCAAGACTGCGTTTGCGGGATACCTCACGCGTAGGCTCGTTGACGTCGCTCAGGACATAACGATAACCGAGAAGGACTGCGGAACGGTAAAGGGCTTTGAGATGGAGCCCATCGTTGAAGCGGGTGAGGAACGCGTCCCGCTCAAGGAGCGTATATTCGGAAGGGTTCTCGCGGAAGACGTGAAGGACCCCTACACGGGTGAGGTAATAGCGCGCAGGAACGAGGTCGTTGATGAAAAGCTCGCGGACAGGATAGCAAAGGCGGGAATAGAGAAGGTAAGGGTTCGCTCACCCCTCACGTGTGAGGCTAAGCACGGTGTTTGCGCTATGTGCTACGGGTGGGACCTGTCGCAACGTAAAATCGTTTCGGTAGGTGAGGCGGTCGGTATAATAGCGGCTCAATCAATCGGTGAGCCCGGGACACAGCTCACGATGAGGACCTTCCACATCGGGGGTGCTGCTACCGCCCAGAAGGTTCAGAACTACGTTAAGGCGGAGAGCGACGGTATAGTCAAGTATTACAACGTGAAGATAGTCGTAAACAGGAAAGGCGAGAAGATAAACATATCAAAGGATGCGGCTATAGGTGTCGTTGACAAGGAAGGCAGGCTCATAGAACGCCACTCAATACCTTACGGCGCGAAACTACTCGTTGAGGAAGGGCAAGAGATAAAGGCTGGAACGAAGCTTGCGGAATGGGACCCCTTCAACACCTACATCATCGCGGAAGTCGGGGGTAAGGTTGAGCTAAGGGACATCATCCTTGACGTCACCGTTCGCGAAGAGAGGGACATCATAACCGGTAAGACCGCAACGGTCGTATCCTTCATGAGACCGAAGGACGCAATGCTTCACACACCGCGTATAGCGGTAATTACGGAAGACGGTCAAGAATACATATACGACCTTCCCGTCAACGCGATACTGAACATACCCTCCGAAAAGCTCTCGCTTGAGTGGAGGGTATGCCCAACGTGCTCCGAGTCCGAAGAGACGACGATACAACACAGATACTACGTCGTTAAGGATATGGAGGTTCAGCCCGGGGATATCCTCGCACGCATACCCAAGGAAACCGCCAAGGTCAGGGACATAGTCGGGGGTCTGCCGAGGGTTGAGGAGCTCTTTGAAGCGAGGAAGCCAAAGAATCCAGCAATCCTCAGCGAGATAGACGGATACGTGAAGATTTACGAAGATGCGGACGAGGTTATCATCTTCAACCCCAAAACGGGCGAGACGCGCAAATACTCAATAAGGAAGGACGAGCTTATACTCGTTCGCCACGGTCAATACATAAGAAAGGGTCAAAAGATAACCGAGACCAAGGTCGCGGACATAGACGGTCAGGTGAGGATAAAAGGTAAGGGCTTTAGGGTCATCGTCTACAACCCGGACACCGGTCTTCAGAGGGAATACTTCGTCCCGAAGGGTAAGTTCCTCCTCGTGAAGGAGGGTGACTTCGTAAGGGCGGGTGAACCTCTAACGGACGGAACGCCCGTTCCCGAAGAGATACTCCGCATAAAGGGTATAGAGGAGCTTGAGAAGTTCCTCCTTAAAGAGGTTCAGATGGTTTACAAGCTCCAAGGGGTAGACATCAACGACAAGCACTTTGAGATAATCATCAAGCAGATGCTCAGGAAGGTTCGTATCGTTGACCCCGGAGACAGCAGGTTCCTCGTGGGTGAAGAGGTGGACAAGGAGGAGCTTGAGGAAGAAATTCAGCGCATAAAGATGGAAGGCGGGAAGCTTCCCAAGGCTGAGCCTGTTCTCGTCGGTATAACGAGGGCTGCTCTCTCCACGAGGAGCTGGATATCCGCAGCATCCTTCCAAGAGACGACGAGGGTCCTCACGGATGCGTCCGTTGAGGGTAAGGTTGACGAGCTAAGGGGTCTCAAGGAGAACGTCATCATCGGTAACCTCATACCCGCGGGAACGGGCGTTGACGACTACAGGGATGTTCAAGTGGTTCCCGCGGAAGAGAAGGTCCTTGAGGAAGAAAAACAAAAATCTTCGGGGGAAAGCTCCTGAGGGCTTTCCCCTCACTTAAACCTTCTGAGGAGCTTCAGTAGAGGAATTAAAGCCAAAAGGATACTGTTCCCGGTATTACAACCGCCTCCACCGCCACCGGACACCGGTTCAGCGACAGGTTGGGCGGGATTTGTGTCCACAACAGGCTCCTCAACGGGTTCATTTACCGGAACTTGGTTGTCCGTCTGCGGGCTTTTCTCGGGGGTAGTTTGAGGGGGTGTATAAAAGGGGTTGTAAAGCCCGTATCCGCTCAGCTCAATCACCCTCTCTCCTCCCCCAAACTCAATTATTAGGTTACCGTTGAAGGTTCCCTCACGCTGCGGTCTGAAAGACACGATTACGGTGCATTCGGAAAAGGGGGGAAGGGCACGCGACGTGCAGTCTTCCGACGCAACCCCGAAGCCTTCCCCTTGAACGTATACATTCCTCACCTCAAGGGGTTCCTTGCCGGTGCTCCTTATACTCAAGCTCAGGGTGCTCTCCTCACCCGCGGGGAGGGAACCAAAGTCAAGGGAGCGGGAGGAGGCGCAGAGCTTTTGGGAGGATTCTCCCGTGAGGAGGTTGTAAAGCTCAAGGACGTTGCACGTGTAGCTGAGCCCGTCGTAAAGGGGGGAGTTTTTGCCGGTAAGGAGGAGTTCCTTTCTGGCGCTCAGGGGGTCAAGGGAAGGGTTCTTAGCAAACAGTAGGGCTAAAGCTCCCGTAACGAAGGGTGCGGACATAGAAGTCCCCGACGCTATGCCGAGCGAGCTGTCGCAGGTGTCCGCATAGCGTCCCAAAAGCAGGCTCACTATATCAACACCGGGGGCGAACATGTGGACGGTGTTAAAACCGTAGTGTGAAAAGTCCGCGGGCGCCCCCGCCTTGTCGTGCGCACCGACGCAGACCTCGTTCGGGAGGTTGTAGTTGCAAGGGTAGAAGTCTATAATGTCGTTGTTTTGTCCCGAATTTCCCGAAGCGGTGACGTAAACACCCCCGAAGTTCGCTATATACTCCCTTTGGATATCGCTCGGTGGATACTCACCCCCGTAGCTCGCGTTCAGCGCAACGACCCTAATCCCGTATTTTCTCTCAATACTCCTTATATACTCAAAACACGCGATTTCCCCGGCTATATCCCCCTCACCAGCCCTTCCGAGAAACTTACAAGGGATTATCTTTACCCTCCACGCGACGCCCGGGATAAGGTAAGCGTTGTTCCCGACCGCTCCTATGATGCCCGCGAGGAATGTCCCGTGTCCCTCGTTGTCAAGAGCATCGGGCGCGTTACAACCCGGCGCAAACGGGTTATACGAGCCGTTCGGGTAGCAAAGGACGTTAACACCGTAGCAGTCGTCAACGTATCCGTTGTTATCGTCGTCCACCCCGTTGTAACAAACCTCTCCCGGATTTCTCCAGAGGTTATCCCTGATGTCGGGGTGGTTGTAATCAACACCCGTATCAAAGAGGGCGACGTATACATCCGCGCCCCCGACGCTTACGTCCCAAGCCCTCTGGGCACCTATAAACTCAAGCCCCCACTTTAGCCCGTAGCACGTGTCGTTCGGAACGCCCAAAGCCCTTAGCTTCCTGTTTTCCTCAAGGACGAAGTCCTTTCTATTTGAAAGTAAAGATAACTTCCCTTCGGGAAGTTCCAAGAGATAAACACCCTCCCCGAGCTTCTTCTTCAGAAAGGGCAAAAGCTCGGGACTCAGCTCACCCTTCAGTATATACTCCTTCCCGAAAGAAAACCCGACGAGGGCACACGCGAGCAGAGCCTTCCTCATTTGGTATCATTTTATATAGGTATGCTGAGCGTAAGGGAGCCTCTCAAGGGCTACGAGCTGAAGGTAGGTCTTTTGCCCGTTGAGAGGATAAAGATTCCCTCCATACAGAGGGACATATCCGAGACGCTCGTGAAGCGCCTGATGGCGAGTATAGAGAAGGTGGGTTTTGTAGACCCGATACTCGTAGTTGAGTCCGGGGAGGACTACGAGGTTATAAACGGTCAGCACAGGCTCAAGGCTGCGGAGCTTCTCGGTCTTCGGGAGGTTCCGGTCATAGTCCTCCCGCAGGAAGCAAAAGACTACGTCATAGCCCTCAACGTTGAAAAGGCACCGAACCTAAAAGACAAAGCCCACCAAGCTTACGAGATTTTTATGAAGTATCTGTCCGAAAGCCCCGATATGCGCGAGTATGAGCTTGAGAGCAAGGTGGAGGAGCCCTACTACCTCACGGTGGGATTCATAACGGACCGCTTCGGTGAGAAGCGGTTTCCCGCTTACGCATTTGAGAAGGTTCTGAAGAAGGTTGACGAGTTTCTTGAGCTTCCCCTGAGCGAAGCGGAAAAGGAGCGCGAAAGGAGGGCGGAAGTTCTTCGGGACGTTCGGGAGGTTATGGAGGAAAAATACAAGGAGCTCGGTCTTACGAACGCGCTTCACAAAGAGGCTATAATATCAAAAGCATTCCAGCTCGCATACGGAAAGCGCGTCAGGAAGGTTGATGACGACTTTTACACCGTATTTGAGAAGATAAAGGAGAACATACCGAAGGTGGACTTTTCTCAGGAAGAGTTAGAAGAGTTTTAGTTTGTGTGATAAAATGTTTAGCGGGAAATGGACTATCTGCTCGTTGAGATAGGAACCGAGGAACTCCCCGCCTCAGTCATAAACCCCGCACTTGAATTCCTGAAAGAGGAGATAAACAAGATACTGAAGGCGAAAAGGGTTCACCTCTTCGGGACACCGAGGAGACTCGCCCTTTTGTTTGAGGACTTCAAGAACGAAGAAAGCGTTAGGGAGGAGATAATCTGGGGTCCCCCCAAGAGCGTCGCCTACGACGAGGAAGGAAAGCCCACGAAAGCCCTTGAGGGCTTCCTGAAGAAAAACAACGCATCACCCGATGAGGTAAAAATCCTAAAAAAAAATAAAGGAGAATACGTCGCACTCGTTAAGAAAGTAAGGGAGAAAAGACCCGTTGAGAAACTCGCGGAGGACTTTGAAAGAATACTCCTCTCCGTTCCGTTCCCCAAACGCATGAGGTGGGACTCGTCAAATATTACATTCTCAAGACCGGTCAGGTGGCTCGTCGCGCTTCACAACGAGCGCGTCGTTCCCCTGAGGTTCGGGAGCGTAGTCGCAGGCAACGAGACGCGGGGGCACAGATTCCTCTCACCCAAAAGGGTAGCGCTCGCGCACGCGAAGGAATACGAAAGCCTTCTGAAGGAAAACTTCGTTATACCCCGCTACGAAGAGAGGAAAGAGATTGTTGAGAGTCAAGTGAGGGAGCTTTCAAGGAGCGTCGGGGGGGAGCCTTTTGAGGTTGAGGGACTCCTTGAGGAGGTCACCAACCTCGTTGAGTATCCCTTCGCGGTTCTCGGCTCTTTCCCGACAAAATACCTTGAGCTACCTCCTCTGGTAATCGTTCACGTCCTTGCGCACCACCAGCGCTTTTTCTGCGTTCAGAAAGAAGGAGAACTACTTCCCTACTTCGTGGGCGTGAGCAACAACGAGCCGACCCAAAAGGTAAGGGAAGGATACGAGAAAGTGATAAGGGCTCGGCTTGAGGACGCCCTCTTTTTCTACAAGGAAGACCTAAAGCGTCCGCTTTCGGAGCTCGTTCCCCTCCTTAAGAACGTCGTCTTTCACCCGAAAGTGGGCTCAATGTATGAAAAGCAAGAGAGGATGAGGGAGATAGCCCTCAGGCTCTGCGGGCTCGTCGGGTGTGATGAGGAAAAGGTAAAGCGTGCGGTCTTCCTCTCAAAGGCTGACCTGCTTACGGAGATGGTGAAGGAGCTTGACGAGCTTCAGGGATACATGGGATACGTATACGCGCTCAAGCAGGGGGAGGACGAGGAGGTGGCAAAAGCCCTCTGGGAGCAATACAAGCCGAAGACCTTGAGCGACGAGGTTCCGAAAACCCCGACCGGAACGGTTCTTTCCTTGAGCGATAAGATAGACAACCTATACGCCCTCTTTAAAGCGGGGGAGATTCCGAAGGGAAGCTCGGACCCCTACGGTCTCAGGAGGAGCGCCTTCGGTATCATAAAGATACTTGATGAGAAGGGTCTTGACGTTGACCTCGGAGGGTTTAAAGATATATACGGGGAGTTTGAGCGCCTCGGGGAGCTGGAGGAGTTCTTCCGCCAGAGGCTAATCAGCTACCTTGAGGGCTACCCTCACGATATCGTGAGGGCTTCCCTCGGTGCTCACTCCGCTCTCCGACCCTATCGCGTCATCAGGAGCGTGAGGCTCCTTGATGAGGCGAGGCGCTCACCGGATTTCGGTGCCCTCGTTGAGGGCGCAAAACGTGTGATAAGGATACTGCCTAAGGACTGGGGCGAGAGGGAAGTGAAAGAGGAGCTCCTCCTTCAGGAGGAGGAAAGGGA
>JAADEK010000106.1 GCA_013153455.1 Aquificota bacterium | reverse complement strand
AGAGATTGAAACTAGCAGATATTGCCACTAAGAACCAGCCGATTGGCGTGTTTATTAAGTTTCCATGAGATACTGAAACCATATCTTCGCAAGCCTGAGAGATGTGTTTTTTATGATTGAGTAGACTTTAAAAGTTATAGGTGCTTCGTGCTTGTGTTCTTTTAGTTATAGTCCCTGCAGCACTTTCGAACTTTGCAGGATATGAAACCGAGGTTTAGTTGTCAAATAGATGGCAGTAATCGTGGTTTTGCTTTCTATTTTCTCTAGCGCTATCAAACCTTTTATAAATATAAAAAGTTTTTTATAAACTTAGAAATACAGATTTTACTATAAAATTGTAATAAAATAAGATATTATGGAAGGGTGTAGATATGCTTTAACAAGGTATGAAGCTTTACTAAGGGATATAGTAAATATGCTGAAGAAAGACACATATGACCTGAAGACTATTGAAGAGTTAATTCTTCAGGCTGGTTTATGGAGGAGGATTATTGAAAATAAACTAAAATTTTCCGAAGTTTATTACAAAAAAGTAAAAAATATTGATTATACTTATCTACCCTATATAGAGCTACTAATTCTCAATACCGAAGCCTATAAAATATTTAACGACAGCTTAGGAAAATTTATATAATTCCTCACACCTTATGCTCCCTGCCCGCGAGGAGGCGCTCAACGTTTTCCCTGTGCTTGTAGAGAATGAGGGAAAACAGAACGAGCGCGAGGAGAACAACCTTCTGAGGGTATCCGAACACGAGCAAGAAAACGAGCGCGCTTAGGGAAGAAACGAGCGAAGCGAGGGACACGTAGCGCGTCTTTAAAACTACAAGAACCCACACGAGCAACGAAAGGAGGGCTACCTTAGGCGAAAGCGCAAGGAGAACCCCGAAGGCTGTAGCTACCCCCTTTCCCCCCCTGAAACGGAAGAAAAGGGGAAACATATGACCGAGAACCGCAAAAAGCCCCGTGAAGAAAACTACCCAAGAATCAAGACCGAAGAGTTTGACCCCCAAGAGCGTAGGTAGGTAGCCCTTTAGCATATCAAGGAAAAAGACGAGTGCGCCGTATCGCTTCCCGAGAGCACGGGAGACGTTCGTAGCCCCTACGTTCCCGCTACCCACTTCCCTCAGGTTCACACCCTTTGCCCGCGCTATAAGCTCACCGAACGTAACGGAGCCGAGCAGGTAAGCAAACAAGGGCAAAAGAACCTCAACCAAGCTTCCCCTCCTCAAGCTCCGAAAGCTTTACCCTCCTTTGCTCACCCGTTTTCATATCCTTTATGGTAACCTCACCGTTTCTCATCTCGTCCTCACCCACGATTACCGCGTATCTGACCCCGAGCTTGTTTGCAAACTCAAGCTGTTTCTTTAGCCCTCCCTTTCTGTATGAATACTCTACCGTCTTTCCGAGCCTGCGAAGGAGGTCAGCTACCTTAAGGGCGTATGCGTGAACATCACCGAACGGTATGACGAAGTAAACGTCCCTCTTTTGTTCCTCATCGGGAAGAAGGAGCATAAGCCTCTCAACACCGAGGGCAAACCCGAGCGCGGGTGTGGGAGGACCCCCGAGTTCCTCAACGAGGTAGTCGTATCTACCTCCCGCTATGAGCGTAAGCCCGAGCTCGTCCGAGACAGCCTCAAAGACCGTCCTCGTGTAGTAATCAAGACCCCGAACGAGATGCGGATTCTCTCGGAAGGGAATACCGAGAGCCTTTAGGTATTCCTTCAGCTTCTCGTAGTGTTCCCTGCACTCCTCGCACAGAAAGTCGGTTATCTTCGGCGCTCGTGCGGTCGCGCTTTTACACGCCTCCACCTTACAATCAAGAACCCTCAAGGGGTTTCTCTCCATCCTGCTTACGCAGTCCGGACAAAGCTCTCCCCTGACACCTCCGAGGTAAGAAAGAAGGGCTTCCCTGTAGCGCTTCCTGTCTTCCTTACACCCGAGTGAGTTTATCTCAACAACGACCCCCTTTATACCGAGCTCGCTCAGGATATCGTAAACGAGCTTTATGAGTTCCGCGTCCGCGTGGGGTTCCGCAACCCCGAATACCTCAGCCCCTATCTGATGAAATTGTCTGTATCTTCCCGCCTGCGGGCGCTCGTAGCGGAACATGGGTCCCTCGTAAAAGAGCTTCGTGTAGGGTCTCAGAGCATACAGTTTGTTCTGTATAAAAGCCCTTACCGCTGACGCGGTTCCCTCGGGTCTCAGGGCGAGCTTTCTCCCCTTTTTGTCCTCAAATACGAACATCTCCTTTTGGACGATGTCCGTGGTCTCACCTACGCTCCTCTGAAAGAGCTGGGCGAACTCAACGACGGGCAGTATTATCTCCTCAAAGTTGTATCTCTCAAGAAGGTTTCGGGCGGTTTGGGTAACCTTACGGAATTTTCTGGCTTCCTTACCGAATATGTCGTGAAATCCTCGGACGCTCTGTATATCCATAACTAAATTAATATTACAAGAGTTTTAAGGGCATGCGGAAAGGCTTAATCCTCAAGCTCTTTGCTGTTTGGCTCGCGGGCATAGCGCTCGTGATAACCACCACTGTTTTCTTCGTCAGGAAATCCGTCCTTGAGCCCGCGAAGGACAAAGCGGTAGCACTCGCGCAGGTCGTTGAGTCCGCCCTCACCACCCTGATGGTCACGAACGCTATGGACAAGCGTTACCTCCTGCTTGAGCAGATACGATTTATGGAGGGGGTGGAAGACCTCAGGGTCATAAGGGGAAAGGCGGTGATAAAACAATACGGGGAGGGTATGGAGTGGGAAAAACCGAAATACCCGATAGAGAAGGAAGTTCTAACGCTCGGGATTCCGCGTGAGGAGCTTATAGAGACGCTTGATAGGGTTCTTTACAGGGTAGTTCTTCCCTACAAGGCGGAGCCTTCACCGGGTGTTGATTGTATGAAGTGCCACAAGGTAAAACCCGGAGAGGTTCTCGGTGCCATATCAATCACGATGGACTTAACCCATTACAGGAACTTCGGTTTTCTGATAACGGGAGCTATAAGTTTCGTAATCCTGAGCGCGGGCTTCCTCACGTTTATGTATGTTAGGAACAACTTCAAAGAGGTGGAGAACTTCCTGTCGGAAGTAGAAAAGGTCTTCCTCTCGTTTGAGAGGGGGAAGTTCTCGGCGAGGATTAACCTCTCCCGCCTCAGGGACGAGTTTTACGAGCTCGGGAAGCGCATAAACAAGGTGATTCAGGAGCTTGACACTACGCTAAAGAGGATAAGGGAAAAGGTCTACGAGTTGATAGGGTATACTCTCGTTGAGAGCGAAAACGAGATAAGGGACACGGAAAAGATAATAGACGAGCTCGTCAGGATTTCGCATTTTAAAAAGACCATAGAGCTTGACGCAACGAAGGAGGAGGTCTACAAACGCATAGAGAGCGTCCTTTCGGATTACATGAGCCTTGATAAGTTTTCCATATACGAGGTGAGCGACGACAACACGATTGAGAAGGTCTCCGTAAAGGGTAGGGAGACGTGGTGCTCGGAGAACATCTTTGAGAACGCGGACGAGTGCAGGGCAAAGAGAACCGGTCAAGACGTAAACTCGGAGGAGTTTGCGTGCGTATGTCCCAACTTCGTCATGTGCTCCTCCGAAGAGGAAAAGACGTATTGCTACTACTGCATACCCGTGCACATGGGAGGGAGGGTCGGGAACGTGGTTCAAATCGTATACGAGAAGGAGTTAAAGGACTTTGTGAAGCTACTTATCCCCTACATAAAGGGTTACCTTAGCGAAGCTTCACCCGTTCTTGAGTCAAAGAGGTTGATGGAGCAACTCAAGAAGCAGTCCTACGTGGACAGACTCACGGGAGCCTTCAACAGGCGCTTCCTTGAGGAAGTTCTTGACAAGATATTAGCCCAAGCCCAGAGGAGGAACTCAAACATAGGCGTCCTTATGGTTGACGTTGATTTCTTCAAGCAAGTCAACGATACATACGGACACGACGCGGGCGATGCGGTTCTAAAACAGATAGCGGATATCATAAGAAAGACTATAAGGAAGTCCGATTACCTTATCAGATACGGGGGTGAGGAGTTTCTCGTCCTCCTTACGGACGTAAAGGAAGGGTTCGCAAAGGAGGTCGCGGAAAAGATTAGGAAGAAGATAGAGGAAACGCCCATAGTCTTACCGAACGGTGTAACGCTGAAGAAGACGGTGAGCGTGGGGGTTGCGGAGTTCCCGAAAGACTGTCAGGGTAAGTTTTGGCAGTGTGTTAAGTTTGCGGACGTCGCCCTCTACAGGGCAAAGGAGGAGGGTAGGAACAAGGTGGTCAAGTTCAAGCCAGAGATGTGGCAAAAGGAGGAGTATTAAAATACAAACCGATGGTTTCTGTTGCGCGTGCGCGTGAACTCCTTTCACGCTTGAAAGACCTAAGGATTCTCGTCGTGGGGGATGTGATACTTGACACGTATCTATACGGTGATGTTGAGAGGATTTCTCCCGAGGCTCCCGTTCCCGTTCTTGAGGTAAGGGGTGAGGAGTTCAGGCTCGGGGGCGCGGGAAACGTCGCGAGAAACTTAAGCGCTCTGGGGGTGGAGACATTTTTGTGCGGTGTTGTGGGGAGAGACGAGGGGGGTCAAATATTGAGACAGCTCCTCGGTCAAAACGGTATAAAAGCCTTCCTCGTTGAGGACGAAAGACCCACAACTAAAAAAACGCGCGTCGTTTCGCGCAATCAGCAACTCCTCCGCATAGATTGGGAGAGCAAAGAAAGGATATCGGGTGAGACCCTGAAGAGGGTCATTGACGTAGTTCTGAGCCTTGAGGTTGACGCTGTTGTTGTTTCTGATTACGCCAAAGGCGTCATTACTCCTCAATTGATGAAGGTTATAAAGGAAAAGGGTGTGTTTGTTTCCGTTGACCCGAGACCTCAGAACAAAGAGCTATACAGGGGCGCTTCCCTTATGACTCCGAACGAAAAGGAGCTAAGGGCTATGACCGGTGAGGGAGAGATTGAGGAACTCGGGAAAAGGCTAAAGGAGGAACTGGCTCTCGGGACGCTCGTTGTGACGAGGGGAGAGAAGGGTATGACGCTCTTTTCTGAAGAGATTCGTGATTTTCCCGCAAGGGCGAGGAAGGTTTACGACGTAACCGGTGCGGGCGATACGGTAATCGCCTGTTTGACCGCTTTGAGGCTTGCGGGCGCGAGCTGGGAAGAGTGTTGTGAGCTCGGGAACGTTTGCGGCGGTATAGTGGTGGGAGAGTTCGGGACCGCGACGGTCAGCCCCGAGAAGATACTCAGGGAACTGGAAAGGCAAACCTAAGCCTCAAGTATCGCACCTCTTGACGCGGAGGTTACGAGTTTTGCGTATCGCCTGAGCCACGGGCTTTTTATCTCTTTCTTTTTCGGGCGGAAATTCCTCAGTCTTTCTTTTAGCTCTTCCTCGGGTATGAGGAGCTCTATCCTTCTGTTAGGTATGTCTATGAGTATCTCATCCCCGTCCCTTACAACGCCTATGGGTCCCCCCGCTGCGGCTTCCGGGGCTATGTGCCCTACGCATGCTCCGCGCGTTCCCCCGGAGAACCTCCCGTCGGTTATGAGCGCTACCTTGTCCCCGAGTCCCATACCCATGATTGCGGAGGTGGGAGAGAGCATCTCCCTCATACCGGGTCCGCCCTTTGGTCCCTCGTAGCGAATCACCACAACGTGCCCGGGCTTTACCTTCCCGCCCATTATACCCTCTATGGCTTCCTCCTCCGAGTCAAAGCATATAGCTTTTCCTTTGAAGGTCAGCATTTTAGGGTCTACACCCGCGGTTTTCACGACGCACCCTTCCGGCGCGAGGTTCCCAAAGAGAACAGCAAGCCCTCCGTCGGGTGAGTAAGGGTTTTGAGCGGTTCTTATCACCTCCCCGTCGGGCTCAGGCGCTTCTTCTATTATCTGTGAGAGGGATTTTCCGCTCGCGGTTATGCGCTCTTTGTGAAGGAGTCCGAGCTTTGAGAGCTCCTTCATCAGCGCGGGTATTCCGCCCGCACGGTCAAGGTCTTCTATGTGGTAGTGCGACGCGGGTGAGATTTTACAAAGCGTCGGTGTTCTTTTTGATATCTCGTTTATACGGGAAAGGTCGTATTCTATACCAGCCTCGCGGGCTACGGCAAGAAGGTGAAGGACTGTGTTCGTTGAACCTCCCATGGCTATGTCAACCGTAAAGGCGTCGTCTACCGCTTCCCTCGTCACGATATCCCTCGGCTTTATGCCTCTCTTGAGAAGTTCAAAGAGCGCCCTTACCGCTTGTTTTGCGAGTAGCTCCCTTCTCGGGTCTACCGCGGGAATCGTTCCGTTTCCCGGAAGGGCAAGACCGAGAACCTCCGTCAGACAGTTCATTGAGTTTGCGGTAAACATCCCCGAACAGCTCCCGCACGTGGGGCAGGCGGAGGCTTCTATAAGCTTTAGTCTCTCTTCGTCTATCTCCCCTTTCTTGAGCTGACCTATCCCTTCAAATACGGAAATAAGGTCTACTTTGTTTCCCTCAAGCTCGCCCGCGAGCATAGGACCCCCGCTTATGAATACCGTGGGAACGTTTACGCGAAGTGCGCCCATAAGCATACCGGGGACTATCTTGTCACAGTTCGGGATACATATGAGGGCGTCAAGTTGATGAGCGTTCACAACCGTTTCTATACTGTCCGCGATAAGCTCACGCGAGGGAAGAGAGTAGTGCATTCCTTCGTGTCCCATAGCTATACCGTCGTCAACACCTATGGTGTTGAACTCTATGGGAACCCCCCCGAGACGCCTTATCTCCTCCTTTATCGGCTCAACGAACTCCCTGAGATGAACGTGCCCGGGGATTATATCTATGTATGAGTTCGCTATACCTATGAGGGGCTTGTCAAAGTCTTCGTCCGAAAGACCGCAAGCCCTCAAAAGCGCCCTGTGCGGTGCTCTCTCTACACCCTTTTTTACCTTATCACTCCTGTATTGCATGAATAATAAGGTAAACCCCGAGCCCTCACCCGGTCAAGAATCGCATACAGCAAAACTGAATTT
>JAADEK010000082.1 GCA_013153455.1 Aquificota bacterium | reverse complement strand
ACCGAATTTCAATCGGGGCGGCGGGACTTGAACCCGCGACCTTCGGCTCCCAAAGCCGACGCGCTACCACCTGCGCCACGCCCCGTAGACAAAATTAATATAATACACATTCGGAGGTGAGGCGTATGGTGAAAAGGGCGATACTGGGACTTTCCGTTCTCCTCGGGATTTCCCTTTCCGCACCCCTTGAGATGGATTTCAAGGAAGTTAAAAAGTTTCCCTACATAAAGTATACGACCGCTTGGGAGGGAACACCCGCAAAGACTAAGGACGTAGCTGTCCCCAACGTATACATCGTATACGGGGAGGGTGAGAGTAAGGAGGTTATCAGGTCCGCAGCGAGGATAGCCTTCTTCCTCGGGCAGTGGACGGACGACCTCGGTATAAACCCCAAACTCGTAAAGAGCGGAAAACTCCCCAAGCTCCTCATAAAGGACACGGAGATTGAGAAATACACCGACAGACACCTAATCGTCGTCGGGACCAACAACAAGGTTGTTAAAGAGCTCGGGCTTAAGTTTGAAAAACCTACGCTCAAGGTCCTTGAGAAGGACGGTAGGAAGATTCTCATCGTAGGCGGGAAGGACGAGAAACAAGTCCTCAAAGCTTCCAACTTCCTCGCGGACCGCATAATAGGTTTCAAGGCGGGCGCTTACACCACATTCTTCAGCTGGGTTCGTGTGAGGGGAATGATAGAACACGAAAACTTCGTATCCGCGCTTGACATACTCAGGGACGCGCGCGGTGTTCACGCCTGCGGAAGGAATATGTCACTCGCCGCCCCCATGATGGCAAAGTTCCCGCCCGAGGTGAAAAAGGTAATAAAGAAGAGGAACAAGATAATGTATGTTGAGCTTCCCAAAGCCCTTGAGGAGAAGAACAAGGAAAAGGCTCTGAAGCTCTGGAGGGAAGCTATGATAACCTGCTTCCAATGCCACCAAGGGATAGGGGTTCCGAAGCTCAGGAAGTTTGAACCCCTCGCGGACATACACTCAAAGCACCAGAGGATAGCAAAACGCTACGGACTCAGCTGTAAAGACTGCCACTACGGAATCACCGAATACAGGGGCTACGAGGAGGGAACAACCGAGGAATGAGGGTATTCCTCGTCGGGTTTATGTGTAGCGGAAAGACAACCGTCGGGAGGGCGCTCTCGCGCCTTCTCGGATACACCTTCTACGACACCGACGAGGAGATAGAAAGGAAGGAACACCTCACCATACCCCAGATATTCAAAAATAAAGGAGAGAAATACTTCAGGAAACTTGAACTCCTTACGCTCCTTGAGCTTTCAAAGAGAAGAAACGCGGTGATATCCACGGGGGGAGGACTCGGAGCAAACCCGAAAGCTGTAAAGCTTATGAAAGAAAGAGGTCTCGTCGTTTTCCTAAAAGCGGACTTCCGAACGCTCTCAAAAAGGTGTCCCCGTGACGGGAAAAGACCCCTTCTGACCCTCGGGACACAAAAACTCGTAAAACTTTACAACGAAAGGATAAAAAACTACAAAAGGGCGCACGTTGAGATAAACGCGGGGGGAAAGCCCGAGGAGCTTTCCCGCTTGATACTTCAATTCTTAAAGGGAACCCCTTGGGTGGGTGAGGAAGGAACCGCGTAAGTGCGCTTCGGCATCCTGCCAGCGAGGTATGCAAGCCTTCCCGCTATCGTAGCGTATTTCATAGCGACCGCCATCTTTATAGGGTCTTTCGCTTCCGCCAGAGCTGTGTTAGTAAGTATACCGTCAATCCCCAGCTCCATCACCGGGGGGATATCCGTCGCGCTACCTATACCCGCGTCAACTATCACCGGAACAGAAACCGCTTCCTTTATAAATATCAAGTTGTAAGGGTTCTGGAGACCCAGACCTGAGCCTATAGGCGCAGCGAGTGGCATCACCGCAGCACAACCTATATCCTCAAACTTCTTCGCAAAAACGGGGTCATCAAAGATATAAGGAAGGACCACAAAACCCTCCTTCACGAGAACCTTCGCAGCCTTATACGTCTCCTCCATATCCGGCAGGAGCGTTTTTTTGTCCCCTATGACCTCAAGCTTCACCCAGTTTATACCCGTAGCCTCACGAGCCATCATAGCGGTCTTTATCGCCTCTTCCGCGGTATAACAACCCGCGGTATTGGGAAGGATGAGGTATTTGTTGGGGTCTATGTAATCAAGGAGGTTCTCCTTCGTGGGGTCAGTTATGTTTACACGCCTCACCGCGACGGTTATTATTTCCGCACCCGAAGCCTCAAGAACCTCCTTCGTCTGTTGAAAGTCCTTAAACTTACCCGAACCTATGATGAGACGAGAGCGAAAGCGCCTGCCCGCAATTTCCAGGTAATCGTCCTGAAGGAGCTTCTCCCAGTCCTGCATACAACCACCTCCGCAAATGATTAATCAACCGCCCCCGACGAGCTGAACGACCTCAACCCTATCACCCTCCTTTACCTTCCTCCTTTCATACTCAGATTTAGGGACGACTTCGTCGTTTATAGCGACCGCGAGACCAACCTCCCTGAACTTCACACCAATCTCATCAAGGAGCTCCATAACGCTCATCTCACGAGGAATCTCCCTCTCCTGACCGTTCAGCACTATGCGGGGCATGATAGTTTATAAATATAAGAAATTTCTTATTGACTTGGTAGAATGACGCCCCTTCGGGGCGTTCTAATATACTGTAAATATGGGGGAAAAACGCTCGGACACAAAAGATAAAATACTTGAAGCAGCACTAAAACTCTTCTCACGAAAAGGATTCCGAGAAACAACCGTAAAAGACATAGCAAAAGAAGTAGGCATAACGGAGGGAGCCATATACAGACACTTCCACAGCAAAGACGAAATAATACAAGAACTCCTTTCTTCCATAACGAAGGAACTCAGGGAAGAAATACAAAAAGCCATAGACGAGGGAGGGAGCGAGGAAGAAACCTTTACGAAAATCGTTGAAGCCCTCATACGTTACGCCTTCACAAAACCCGAATCATTCCGATTTTTGAACCTTTACCACCTGCTGAAGGACTACCCCCGCATAACCCACCTCCCCGGTGAGCTAGTCCTCAAGTTCCTCAACAACATGTATGCGAAGGGTAAACTATCAACACATCCGGAGATAGCCCTCGCGGTGATAACCGGTAGCGTTGAGAGAATCTTCATATTCAAAGAAAGAAACTTCATAAAGCACGACAAGAACACCCTAAAAGAGCAACTCATAAAAACCCTACAAAAAGCCCTCACCCCCAAAAATCCTACTTGATTATCATAAAATCCGCCTTAAAATTAAATATGACAAGTTTGTCATATGGAGGAAGAAATGATACCCCGCGTATACGTAGGGCATGAGTGGTTCGGGGCGGAGCGCATACTCTCCTCATACAAAATACCCCCCGATTGCGGAGCACAGGTTCTATTCCTCGGAATACCGAGAAGCGCGCCCGAGGACGGAAACGTCTCCGCGCTCTACTACGAAGCCTACCCGGAGATGGCTCTCAAGGAGATGGACAAGATAAGACAAGAAGCCATAAACAAGTTCGGAGTGAAGGAAGTATTCATACACCACAGGCTCGGGCTCGTTAAGGTCGGGGAGCCTTCCTTTTTAGTCCTCGCGGTCGGGGGACACAGGGAAGAGACGTTCAAAGCCTGCAGGTATGCGGTGGACGAAACGAAGAAAAGAGCACCCATATGGAAAAAGGAAATATACCAAGACGGAAACGAGAGGTGGGTTCTCGGGGAGAAGAAGGATGCTCCTTGACAAACTCGGAAGACCCCTGAGAACACTCAGGCTCTCCCTCACCGACAGGTGTAACCTCAGGTGCACCTTCTGCATGCCACCCGGGAACGAATACAAATTCACAAGGAGCGCCCTCAGCGCGAACCGCATCAAAGACGCGCTAAAAGCTTTTTCAAACCTCGGCGTCAAGAAGGTTCGCCTAACGGGCGGTGAGCCACTCCTGAGAAAAGACCTTGAGAAGATAATAGAAAACGTAAGAAACACTCCCGGCATCTCCGACGTAGCCCTCACTACAAACGGTGTGTTCCTGAAGGAAAGACTGAAAAGCCTAAAAGAAGCGGGTCTTTCCCGCATAACGGTGAGCGTCCACTCTCTCAACCAAGAAAAGAACGCCCTCATCACAAACAGGGAAGTAAACCTGAAGGAAGTCCTCTCCGCTGTAGAAAAGGCTAAGGAAGAAGGATTCCTCGTGAAGGTGAACACGGTCGTAATAAGGGGCTTGAACGACGATGAGATAGTCCCCCTCGCGAAACACTTCAAGGAAATGGGTGTGATACTGAGGTTTATTGAGTATATGGACGTCGGGAGCGCGCGCGATTGGTCTCCCGAGAAGGTCGTGAGCGCGGACGAGATACTCAGGAAGATGAGAGAGGAGTTTGAGTTTTACGAGCTCGGGAGAAAGGAGAGCGACACAGCCCTGCGCTTTCGCTACACCGATGGGGGTGAGTTCGGTATAGTCGCGTCGGTGAGCAGACCCTTCTGCAGGGGGTGTGACCGCATAAGACTCTCCGCGGACGGAAAGCTCTACACGTGCCTCTTTTCCCCCTTCGGCTTTCCCCTTCCAGAAAGGGGGCTTGAGAACTTTATAGCTCAGCTCTGGCGCTCAAGGGCTGACCGCTACTCGGAGCTGAGACACGAGATATCAAGAAGGGAAAAGGTTGAGATGTTCAAGGTGGGAGGCTAACCCTCCCCTTTAAGACCTCCCAGAATCAACTTCTTCACGGTTTGGGGGTCCTTTATAAGCTTTCCCTTCTTTCCCTTTAAAAACCACTGGAAGGCTTTCGCCTGCATAAAGCCTATGATTGAAAAAGCAGCTTCATCAACGTCTATATCCTTCCTGAACTCCCCTCTCCTTATCCCTTCCCTTATGACCTCCTTTATGATATTCCCGTATTCCTCAAGGAACTCGCTTATCCTCCTCTTTAGGCTCCTTTTGTCGCTCCTTGAGAACTCAAAACAGATTATAGGTATTATCCCTTTCGTCTTTTCAAGAAGTTCCATATGACCCTCAAGAATCTTCTCTATCTTCTCCGTGGGCGTTTTCCCGAGAGCGACAGCCTCCTTCGTTCTCAGGATACACTCGTTCGTATACCTCCTAATGATTTCTTCCGCTATCTCGTTCATTGAGGAGAAATGCTTGAAAATCGCAGCGTCGCTTACGCCTATCTTCTGCGCGAGGTTCTTTGCGGTGAACTTCCTGAGACCTTCGTGGGCTATTATCTCCGCTCCCACCTTCAGTATCTTTTCCCGCGTTCTTCCCATACTTTCATTTTAGTGAAAACGGATAAATACTTACTTACCGAAGGTCATAAAAGAAGGAAAAAGGAAGGAGGGTCAGCACCTGCTTCCGGGTGCGCCCTCGCAGTCTTTGCAGAGCTCTATGGGGTGCGTCTTGAAGATTATCTCAAGAGCCTTTTCCTCAAAGGAGGGGGCTATGTTTCCGCGCTTCACCTTCCAGAGGAAGTATTTCTCAAACGCGGACTTGAGCCAGTGAGCCCACTTTCCTCTCTTCGCGATTACCCTCTCCCTCGGGGGTATAACGGGGTCCGCGAAGAAGAATCCCGCATCCTCACCGAAGTCCGCTATACATACCGCGGAGAGTCTCGGTGCGTAGCGGTCGGGGTTGTTCCTGATGTCGTTCACGATGTTGTGGGCTACCGCCATAGCCATCTGCTCTATCATCATACCCGTCTTGGGACCACCCGTCGGTATGGGGGTCTTTTCTATCGGGGGTATAGCGGTTACAACACCCACACCGAATATGTTCTTGTAGGTGGGGTTCTGGAAGCATCTGTTAACGATTACCATCTTGTTTACGGGGTTTGCCACCTTGTCCCCCGCGGAGGCGACTACTTCGGGTCCTTGGAACCTCGGCATGAACATCGTGTAAGTCGCGGGAACCTCGTGGGTGTTCCCGTTTAGGTCTTCGTATATAACCTTATCGGGTTCTATAGCCTTTACCGCTACGTTCGCTATCCAGTCTATGTTCCTTTCCGCAAAGAGGTCTTCTATGAAGCGCTTGGACGGACCTATACCCCCGACACCGAAGTGCCCTATGTAAGGCTCGGAGGTTATAAAGGTTATGGGAACCTTATACCTTATGTGTCTCTTCTTTAGCTCGTAGTGGAGCATGAGCGCAAACTCGTAAGCGGGTCCGAAACAGCTGACACCCGGTATGGCGCCTATGACCACCGGTCCGGGGTTTTCGTAAAGCTTTTGGAGTCTCTTTTGGGTTTCTATAGCGTGCTCCGCGGTGCAGATTGATGTAGAGTTTTCCTCTTGCCCTTCCGCACCGAAGACGAGCTTAGGACCCGTAGCTATTACGAGGTAATCGTATCCTATCTTCTTACCCGATTGGGTCGTCACCTCGTTCCTGTCCGGGTCTATGCTTTCCGCCTTTTCGTTGATAAACTCAATGTTGAACTTCGGCAGGAGGGGTGCGAGAGGGAGTGATATGTCCTCAAACCTCCTCCACCCGAGCGCGAGGTGTGGAAAAGAGGGTGTAAAACCGAAGTAGGGTCTGTCGGAAATCAATGTTATCTTCAGGTCGGGCATGAGATTCCTGAGGTTGTAAGCGGTTGCTATACCACCGATACCTCCGCCTATGACCACCACGTGCTTCGCCATCTTTGAACCTCCGTCGTTAATACTTACCTAAAGTCTTATTATAAAAAGCGTTGTTTATACGTAGCTTAACTTTTTTTTATTATTAGAAATAGTTAAACCCCTTTAAGCTCTATTTATGACCTCCGTTGAAATTACAACCACAAAATAATTACAAGTAATTCTCAAAAGAAAAACGGAGGAGGTGAAACCCATGGCTGACGTTGAAACCACCCACCACCACGAGGAGGTAAGCGTCTGGCCCTTCGTCATAGGCATGGGTATGCTCCTTACGCCCATAGCGCTGACCGCATACTTCGCTTGGCAAAACCAAATGATGGGCTTGGTTCTCGGGGGACTCGCGCTTTTGCTCATACTCTTCGGTTCCGCGGGATGGGCTAACGAGCACTTCTCAAAAGACCCCGAATACGGGCTCGGTGCGCTCGGAACTTACCTATTCATAATCACCGAAGCGGTCATCTTCGGAACGATGTTCGCAGCGTATTACACCGC
>JAADEK010000049.1 GCA_013153455.1 Aquificota bacterium | reverse complement strand
AATCAAGGCAAAGATGCCATTTTCCCTATTCAGTTGTCAAGAAGCCAAAGGGCTCTCTCCCGAACCCTTGGGTTTCAATTGTATCATAAACTAACATCATAAATTATGACGTATATCACGGTTGCAAATTCCTATGACAAAGGTCATAAGGGGCAACGAAAGCCCCTCAGACCTCCTCAATAGCTCCCTTTTGTATCTCTTCTACCGCTTTGAGTAGGGAAAGACCGGACTTGTGGAGGGAGTTTTGTCCCACGATACCGAGGAGTCTCAAAAGGGCGAGCTCGTTTAGGAACGTCTCGTGGTCAAGTCCCGTCATCCTCTCAACTTCCTCAAATTGCTTGGGAAGTATCCTTACCTTTTCTTCCTTCACGTATAGGTTCCCGACCTTTGATATGGCTTCAATAATCCTGAACATAAAGGGGTTTATCGGGTTTCCGAGACCCTCGGGTATTGAGGAGACCGCTTCCTTTATAAGCTCGCCCGCGCGCGTGAGGACGAGTCCCTCGTTAGGAAGGACGTCCAAAAATCCGCGCGCCTGGAGCTTCTCAACCGCGAGGTGAACCTCCTCCTTGAGAACTTCGTCAAACTCCTTGAAAAGTTCACTCAGGAACATACCCGCCCTTGGTATCTTGTGAAGAACAACGAGCTCAAAGCGCGTGAGGTGGGGCTTCCTCTTTATCTCGTAGGCGAGTTCCGCATACAGCCTACCGCTGTCGGTGGGTGCTCCGCTCCTTACGAGCGCCTCATCCAACGCCTGCTTATACCACTCGTAATTAGGAGCGAAATACTCCCTTTTGGTTATCGTTATAGCCTTAACACCCGTCGCGGTTATGTCTCTGATGCCGTGCCTGTTTATATCCTCAAGAACCTTCTTCCCGTGCTCGGTAAGGACGTAGTAAAGCTCTCCCTTCTCGGTGAGGTCCGTGGTGATTAGGTCAAACGCCTCAAGCGAGTAAAGGGCTTCCATAACGAGGTCCATCATCTTCTTATACCACTTGCCCCCCTTCTCGTAAAAGTGCTTGAAAATCTCCTCCACGGTCTTCAGCTCGGAGAACTTCTTCTTTATCTCCTCCTTCTTCTTGTAGTTAAAGTCTTGGTTTATCCTCCTGCCGTAATACTCAACGAGGTGTTTATACTCCTTCAGGGGTCTCAGGAGCATCTCCCTTACTATCTCTTCCTTCGTCGGGAGGGGTCCCGCGAGTTGCTCGTGCTTCTCAAGGAGCTTGTGTATCGTCTTTAGTATTTCTTCCTCAAAGACTTCCAAGTTAAAGGTTCTGTGATAGGGGTAGCCCTTTTTCTTCCAGAGTTTGTATACCTCAAGGAGTTTCTCACCCGCGGGAAGCAGATTACCCTCCGCATCAAAAAGACCGAGGGCATACAGAACCTCCTGACCCGCGGTGGGAAGCTTGTCTATACCCTCATCAAGGGCGAGTATAAAGTCCTCAAGTATGTCTTCCGAAATCAGTGTGTCAAGGCTGAAGGGCATATGTCTGAGGGCTTGTTCCACCGCCTGACCGAGTCCCGTGAGGGCGTAAACGTCTGAGTTTGGAACTGAAAAGGCGAGAAGCCTCATAGCTTCAAGAAGAAGCGGGAAGTGCTTACCCTCCGGGAGCATCCCCTTCTCCGCGGGTCCCGGAGCCATATCCCTTATATACTCCGCGAGACCCTTTGATATCTCAAGGCGGGGGGTTATACCGTTGTATATCTCGTATATACGCTTCGCGTAGTTGTTTACAGTCTTAAACCTGCCCTTCTTTTCAACCTCTACCTCCTCAAGAAATCCGCGCTCCGCGAGGGCTTTCTCTATCTTCTCACCCGCCCGCCCGTCGTTCCTGAGGGTTGAGTAAATCATACTTATAACTTCCGAACCCACCCACCTAAAGTCGTCCTCCCACGTTTCGGGGTGTCCGATATAACCGTTGTCTATCATCTCGTGAAGGACGTTAACGAGAGCCTCTCCCCAGTATGTGAGCGTATACTCAAGTGGCTTCTCAAGCCTCACGAGGTTCTGATACTCAAGCTCAAGGAAAACCTCCTGCTCGCGCTGTCTTTCCGCGACCTTGTAGGTAGGCTCACCCCGCTTTAGGGCTTCCTTCACTCCGAGAAGGGCAAGGGCGTGCTCCTTCATGATTATCATAAACGACCACCTCCGTATACAGTATTAAATAACAATAAGACCCCTCCCTCCGCCCACCGTTCCCCGACCTCCCTGCCTGCTTACAACTCGTTTTATTTTACTTCGGTTTCTTCTATGACAATCTCCTTAAGTATCCTGCCCATCAGATACTTGGCGGTAATCTCAAGAGCAAAGACGAAAAGCGTAATAACCGCAGCACCCCAGAAAGCACCCTCAAGGTAATTACCAATGATAAGCTCACCAAGAAGGTTGAACTTCGTGAGCAACATAAGTATGAGCATCAAGGTAAATATCCCGTAATAGGCGTATTTGTAGTAATCAAGGCTTTGGAGCCAGAGCATCAAGAGGGACGGGATTGAGAGGTTCTCAAGCCTCTCTTGGGGTTCGTTTGTCTTTTTTGCAAGCTCGCGCCTGTCTATCTCCTTGTTTGAGAGGAAAGCCTCCGCGGTTATCGTGAAGCTCCCGTATCCGAAGATAAGCTTATTAGCAAAGACCAAAGCTCCCAAGAAGCCCAGGAGAAAAGCAAGACCTTCCTCGGTCAGGGCTATTACGAGCGTTGAGACAAGTATACCCGTAAAGGCGAAAAACAAGAGGGCGCCGAGAAGGATTATAAGGCTCCACTGAACGAACGTCTGCATCCTCATCACTCACCCTCCCGCTTTTGCTCCTCTTTCTTCTCTTGCTCTTTGGGCTTTTCCTCCTTTTGTATAGTCTTTGCTTCATACTTGAAGGGGTGAACGAGCGTGTAGATGTCCTCCGAGAGGGGGTGTTTGTAGGTAAAGGTAGCAACGACGAGGTCACCGAACCTGAGCTTTTGCGTTCCTTCTTTTAGCTTTAGCTCAACGACCGCAACGCTGAGGGGAGGAATCGTTATGTTCGCGGGTATACCCGAAAGGATATAACCCTTCTCCTCGCTTTCCTTTCCCGGTGTAAAGACGAAAGCCTTCTCAATAATCGTTAATGGAACCGTTCCGGGGTTTGATATTGAGTAAGCGATGAGGTGCCTTTCACGGTCGTATACCGCGTTCAGGATGATAGGTGAGCCGGGTATGTTCTGGAACTGCTTCAGGAGCTTCGTTGATGTAAAGTAAGACCCGACTCCTCCGCCCACGAACAAGCCCGCGAGCGCTATCGTCGTCGCGATAAAGAAGTATTTCATCTTCCACCTCCTTCCTGTTTTTTATAAAAGAACCCGCTTCGCGGGTGCAAACCCTTTTAACAAGTATATACCGCGGTTTTACTTTTTCAAGTCCGTTGTAAAGAAATATGAAGCGAAGCTCATAACCAAAATTTATAAAAGGTGTATAAAGACTATCCACGCGAAGCGTTCTTATCTAAATTCAATAAATTGGTATGGTTATGGTGATAGACGAGTTTGACGTTGTTGTTATCGGAGGAGGACACGCGGGTATAGAGGCTGCGCTCGCTTCCGCGCGCATGGGCGCAAAGACCGCGATGTTTGTCCTAAACGCGGACACCATAGGGCAGATGTCTTGCAACCCGGCGATAGGCGGTATAGCGAAGGGTATCGTCGTCAGGGAGATAGACGCGCTCGGGGGTGAGATGGGGAAGGCTATAGACCGAACTGGTATACAGTTCAAGATGCTGAACACGAGAAAGGGAAGGGCGGTTTGGTCCCCGAGAGCTCAAGCGGACAAAAAGCGCTACAGGGACTACATGAGACACGTGTGCGAGAACCAAGAGAACCTATACATAAAGCAGGAGGAGGTCGTTGATATCGTCGTAAGGAACGGGAAGGTTGAGGCGGTAAGGACGAGTCTCGGGGTTGAATACAAGACTAAGGCGGTCGTCGTCACAACGGGGACGTTCCTCAACGGTGTTATATACATAGGGGACAGGATGATACCGGGAGGAAGGCTCGGTGAGCCGAGGAGCGAAGGGCTTTCGGACTTCTACAGGAGACACGACTTTCCGCTCCTCAGGTTCAAGACGGGAACTCCCGCGAGACTTGACAAGCGCACGATAGACTTCTCCGCCCTTGAGCGCGCACCGGGCGACGACCCGCCCCCTAAGTTCTCCTTTTGGACCGAGCCGGTCGGCACCTACTGGTTTGAGAGGGGAAAACCGCAGGTGGACTGCTACATAACCTATACAACACCGAAGACGCACGAGATAATAAGGAAGAACCTGCACAGAACCGCACTTTACGGGGGACTTATAAGGGGAATTGGTCCAAGATATTGCCCATCAATAGAGGACAAGATAGTGAAGTTTCCCGACAAGGAAAGACACCAGATATTCCTTGAACCCGAAGGACTTGACACGATAGAGGTCTACCCGAACGGTCTTTCAACCTCCCTGCCCGAGGAGGTTCAGTGGGAGATGTATCGCTCAATACCGGGGCTTGAGAACGTCGTCCTCATAAGACCCGCTTACGCCATAGAGTATGACGTCGTTCCTCCCACGGAGCTTTTCCCGACGCTTGAGACAAAAAAGATAAGGGGACTCTTTCACGCGGGGAACTTCAACGGAACCACGGGATACGAGGAGGCTGCGGGTCAGGGTATAGTTGCGGGTATAAACGCTGCGCTCAGAGCCTTCGGGAAGGAGCCGATATACCTCAGGCGGGACGAGAGCTACATAGGGGTTATGATAGACGACCTCACGACAAAGGGTGTAAGCGAGCCCTACAGGCTCTTTACATCGCGCTCGGAATACAGGCTTTACCTGAGACAGGACAACGCGATACTGAGACTTGCGAAGCTCGGGAGGGAGCTGGGACTTCTCAGCGAGGAGCAATACAAGCTCGTTGAGGAGCTGAGGAAGGAGATAGAAAGCTGGAAGGAGCGCTACAAAAAAGAGAGCGTGAGCATACCCTCAGGCGAGGGTGCTCGCACCTACAGCATCGCTACTCTCATGACGATGAACTACACGCTTGAGGATGTAAAGGAAAAGTTTAATAAACCCATACCCGAACACCCTTATGTGAGGGAAGAGGTTGAGATACAGCTAAAGTATGAACCCTACATAGAGAGGGAGAAAAAGCTCAACGAAAAGCTAAAGAAACTTGAGGACACTCCGATACCCCCCGACATAGACTACGACAAGGTTCCGGGACTTACAAAGGAAGCGAGGGAGAAGCTAAAGAAGTTCAAGCCCCTTACGGTCGGTCAGGCGTCGCGTATAGACGGAATCACGCCCGCGACGATTACCGCCCTGCTTATACACCTCGGGAAGCTGGAATGAACCTCCTGAAGCTTTGGGAGAGCTTCATAGACGAGATAAGAGCTTTCTTTAAGGAAAAGGGATACACCGAGGTATCAACACCCCTCCTCCTTGAGCGCCCCAATTTGGACCCGAACGTTGAGCCGATAGGTGCGGGCGTTCGCCTGAGGGGGCAAGAGAGGAGGATGTGGCTCGCTACTTCCCCGGAGATTCCTATGAAGAAGCTTCTTGCGCGGGGAGCGGGGGATATATTCCAGATTACGAAGGCTTTCAGAAACGACGAGTGGGGTAGGCTTCACAGAACCGAGTTTCATATGCTTGAGTGGTATGCGGTGGGTTGTGATTACAGGTATCTGATTGAGGAATTGAAACAGCTTCTTGGCAGGCTCTTTGGTTTTCGTGAGTTTGAGGTCGTGAGGATGGAGGAGGTTTTCCTCAAGTATTTCGGGGAGGGGATACCGACGGGAGAGGATGAGATGAAGGATTTCCTGAGGAGGAGGGGGATAGATTTCGGGGAGGATGAGGATTGGGAGACGCTCTTTTACAGGGCTTTTATTGAGGTTGAGAAGAGTTTGGGAAGGGGTAAGCCTACGTTTGTTATTGATTTTCCGGAGCGTCTTTGCGCGCTTGCTCGTGTGCGCGACGGGTGGGCGGAGCGTTTTGAGTTGTTCATAGACGGGGTTGAGCTCGCAAACGGGTGGAGTGAGGAGGCGAACGAGGAGGAGGTGAGGAGGCGTCTTGAGAGGGAAGCGAAGCGGAGGGGTTTTGAGGTTGACGAGGAGTTTGTGCGCGCTCACGGGCAAATGCCCCCCTGCGCGGGTTGCTCCGTTGGTCTTGACCGTCTTTTTATGTTTTACGTCCGTAAGGACGTCATTATAGATTTCTTATGAGTTTTATTAGGTAAAACATGGCACTTTGGGTGGAGGCTATGCGGTTTGCGTTCCTGTCGTAGGGAAATACCCTTCTGATTACTGTGAGTTTGTTCTTTGCGTATATGCCTATGTATGTGAGTCCTTGGGGTTTTTTTTCGCTCCCGCCGGGACCCGCTATGCCCGTGATGGCTATACCGCAGGCGGTATTTAGTTCCCTTTTCAGTCCTTTGAGCATCTGGACGCATGTTTGTCTTGATACCGCCCCGTATTTTTTTAGCGTTTCTTTGCTCACCCCGAGGTATTTTTCTTTTAAATCGTTTGAGTAGACGACAAAACCCCCGATGAAGTAGGCGGAGCTACCGGGGACGTTTACGATTCTTGCGGAGAGGAGTCCCGCGGTGCAACTCTCCGCACAGCTCAGCGTAAGTTTTTTCTCCTTGAGGAGCTTCGCGAGGGTTTCTTCTATGTGCTCGGGCTTGTCGGTGTAGGTGTAGGGGCGGAGTATTTTTTTGGCTTTTTTGAAATCTTCTTCGTCGGGAAAGAGGATGTCCGTTCCGCAGGGTGAGGTGATAAGCTCGTATTTGAGTCCGCGAAGGAGTTCGTGCGCCTTTGGGGGAGGGAGTTCAAATGTTCTTAGTATGTGCTTTGCTCCTTTCGGGACTTCACAGGAGCATAGGTGCTCGTATAGGCTCTTCATAATTATGAAGATATGAGTAGGGTCGGGATTATCACAGGTGTGAGGAGGATTGGTAAGGTTGTCGCTTTTAGGCTTCTTGAGCTCGGTTACGACCTTGCGGTCGTTTATCGTTCCGATGAGTCTTCGGTCTTTGAAATCTCCGAGTTCGGAAAGAGAACGGGGAGGGAGGTTTTGCCCATACGCGCGGACCTTTCAAGGGAGGAAAGCTACTACGAGGTCGTGGAGAGGACGGTTGAGAGGTTC
>JAADEK010000051.1 GCA_013153455.1 Aquificota bacterium | reverse complement strand
TATAATACTTTAACGTGAAAGTATTGGTTGTGGGAAATGGAGGAAGGGAACACGCAATCGCGTGGAAATTAAGCCAAAGCGAGCTTTCACCCGAGCTATACGTCGCCCGCGGAAACGCGGGCATATGGGAGATAGCTAAGCCCGTTGATATATCTCCTACCGACGTAAAAGCCCTCGCGGACTTTGCGGAGAAAAACGGTATAGACTTCACCGTTGTCGGTCCTGAGGCTCCGCTCGTTGCGGGCATAGTTGACGAATTTGAAAAAAGAGGGCTTCGTATATTTGGTCCCCCAAAAAAAGGAGCGCTCCTTGAGGGTAGTAAAGCTTTTGCGAAAGCCTTTATGAAGAAATACGACATACCAACCGCGGAATACAGGGTTTTTTCCGACTTTTCCGAAGCAAAGGAATACGTTGAAAAGAAAGGAGCGCCCATAGTCGTAAAGGCGGACGGGCTTGCCGCGGGAAAGGGGGCGGTCGTCTGCGAAACCACGCAAAAAGCGATAGAAACACTTGACAAGTTCCTGAACGAGCGCGTATTCGGGGACGCATGCGAGAAGGTGGTCGTTGAGGAATTCCTTGAAGGGGAAGAAGCGTCTTACATCGTTATGATAAACGGGGATAAATACGTTCCACTCCCCACCTCTCAGGACCACAAACGCCTCCTTGACGGCGACAGAGGACCAAACACGGGCGGTATGGGAGCCTACTCCCCCACGCCCGTAATCACACCCCAGATAGAAAAAAGGATAAAAGAGGAGATAATAGAGAGACTCATCTACGGACTTAAAGAGGAAGGGATACCGTACAGGGGTTTCCTTTACGTCGGGCTTATGATAACGAAGGAGGGACCCAAGGTCCTTGAGTTCAACGTCAGACTCGGGGACCCCGAAGCTCAACCCATCCTTATGCGCATAGAAAACGACTTTCTTAAACTCCTCCTTGACTTTTATGAAGGAAAAAACGTAAAGCTGAAAGAAAGCGAGCGTTGGGCGCTTGACGTCGTTCTCGCATCCCGGGGCTATCCCCAAAAGCCCGAAACGGGAAAAATCATCCACGGGCTTGATATAGTCAAAGAACTAAAAGACGTCATAGTCTTTCACGCGGGAACAAAGAAGGAAGGAAAGTTTATCGTAAGCTCCGGAGGCAGGGTTCTAAACGTGTGCGCATACGGGGATACCCTAAAGGAAGCAAAACAAAAAGCCTACGACGCGATTCGTTATATCTGCTTTGAAGGCATGCACTACAGAAAAGACATAGGAGACAAAGCCTTTAAGTATTTAGGGGAGTGAGTCCTTTCCGCATCGGATATGCGGGCTTTTCTCTTACACCCTTCCCATTATCCTCCTTTCGTAAATCTTTACCGAAACCAAGAGCGTGGAGAGGATTATAGGACCCAAAAAGATACCTATAAAACCGAACTGGAGAAATCCCCCGATTGTTGCAAAAAAGAGGGCTACATACGGGAGCTTTATACCGTGTTTCATAACAAGCGGGCGGACGATATTGTCCATAGTTGATATAAACAAAGTCCCGAAAACGAGAAGGATAAGACCCTCCCTTATACCCTTTGTCGCAAACAGGTAAAGGTCAAGGGGAACCCAAACGAACGCAGCACCGAACGGAGGGATAAACGCAGCAAAGAACGTAAGAATACTCCAAAGAAGTGCGTAATCAAGACCCGCGAGCGTGTATCCGATTAAACTCATAACCGACTGAGCTACCGCGGTTCCCACGGTTCCGTATATCACCGCGAGAACCGTCCTGTAAACAGTTCTCAGAATCTCCTCCGTGTCCTCCCTCCTCATAGGAATCAAATTCTTAACCTCCCTAAGAATCTTCTCCCCGTCCCGAAGGAGAAAGTAAAGCGTAAGCAAGAAAACAAAAACGTGAAAAAAGGTATTTCCTATGTTCTTCAACTTATTCCCGAGGAACGTAAGAAGATTGTTAAGAGCGTTCAGAACCGAAGTCCTGAACTCATCGCTCCTTATGTAGTTAAGAAGGGGCTCAAGCTTCTCCCTGTTTTCCCGGATGTAAGGATGCTCAAGGAGCCTGCCCAGGAACTCCTCAAGACTCTGCCCCTGAACAAGACCGAAAAGCTTTATTGAAAAGGCGACTATCTGCTGTGTCGCGACCGCGGTGATAACGGAAACAGGGATAACCATAACGAAAAACACAAGAACAACCACAAGAAGCGAAGCGACACCCTCGTTTTTTAGCTTCTTCCTCAAAAACGAGTAAAGAGGGTAAAACACAATCGTCATAACGATAGCCCAAACAATCGGGCTAAAGAAGGGCATAAGGATGTATAGGAAGGCTAAAAGCAGGGAAAGAAAGAAAAACAGATAAACCCAGAAAGAAAGATTTCCCCCCATCAGGGAGTATTTTAATGAAAATAAAAAGACGCCCGCGAAAGCGGGCGTAATATCACTTTTTACTCTTTACGTATTTTTCCCAGTTTTCGGGGTTGAAGGGTGAGACCTCCCTTAGCCACTTTACGACCTTCGGGAACTCCTCAAGTATGTAATCAACGTCCTCCTCGGTGTTTTCCCTGCCGAAGGAGAACACAACGGAGCCGTTTGAGAGCTCCTTCGGTATACCTATCGCTGCAAGGACGTGGGACTGCTTTAGCGCGAGGGAAACACACGCGGAACCCGACGCGGTCTCAATACCCAGAAGGTCAAGCCTCAGGAGCATAGCCTCACCCTCAACGAAGTGAACGATAAGCGAAAGGTGATGAGGGAGGCGCTGGGTGGGGTGTCCCGTGAACTCTATGTAATCCAGCTTCTCCTCAAGACCCTTCCTCAGCTTGTCCCTGTAATAAGAGAGGCGCTTCATACGGTCATCAAGCTCCTTCATCGTAAGCTCAGCAGCAGCGCCGAAACCCACGATATTGGGAACGGGCTCCGTTCCCGCGCGGATTCCGCGCTCTTGGACTCCGCCCTCTATAAGGGGCTTTACGCGGACACCTTTGCGCGTCCAAAGCGCGCCCGCCCCTTTTGGTCCATACATAAGGTGTGCGGTAAAGGACGCCGCATCAACACCCCAGTCCTGAACGTCAACGGGGTAGTGCCCGAGCGTGGGCGCTGCGTCGGTGTGGAAAATCACCCTCGGGTTTTTCTCCTTCGCCGCTTTTACGAGTTCCTTTATGTTCTGTATCGTCCCTATCTCCCTGTTTGAGTGTCCTATTGAGACGAGTATCGTGTCCTCCCTTACCGCTTCCCTCAACTGCTCCGGGTCTATAAATCCGTATTTGTCGGGCTTCAGGTACGTAACCTCAAAGCCTTCCTTCTCAAGCGTCTTACACGAGTGGAGGATTGAGTGGTGCTCTATCTGCGTCGTGACGATGTGCCTTCCCTTCTTTTGGTAAGCCTTCGCTATGCCCTTTATCGCGAGGTTGTTCGCCTCTATACCCCCCGAGGTAAAGACGACCTCCTCGGGTATGTTTGCGTTTATGAGCGTTGCGACCTTTTCGCGCGCCTCTTCTACCGCTTTCTTCGCTTCCTGCCCGAAGCTGTGGAGGGACGTAGGATTCCCGAACTTCTCACGAAAGTAGGGAAGCATCTGCTCAAGGACTTCCTCCGCTACCGGTGTTGTTGCTATATGGTCTACGTATACAACCTTCTTTCCCGCTTTTGTCTTAAACATATCAGGAACCTCCTTTTTTAGAAGATATCACCCTCCCTTCGGGAGGGTATTGATGAATGTTAGTTTTTCTTTTGGAGGGTTTCCGTCAGGACCTTCGCTATGCCCATGAAGGCTTTTGAGACTTCCGAGTCGGGTTCCGAGACGACCACGGGTTTTCCTTCGTCGGAGCGCTGTGCGAGGTCGGGGTCTATGGGTATTGAGCCGAGAATCTTTAGCCCGTAGTTGCTCGCGAACTGGGCTACCTTCCCCTTCCCGAAGATGTAATACTTTTGCCCGTCGGAGGGGCAAATGAAGTAAGCCATGTTTTCCACAACCCCCAGAACGGGTATGTTTACCTCTTTGAACATCGTCACCGCTTTTTTGACGTCCGAGAGGGCGACGTCTTGGGGTGTTGTTACCACGAGAGCGCCGTCAAGCTGGACGTTCTGCGCGAGCGTAATCTGGACATCACCGGTCCCGGGAGGGAGGTCCATGATGAGGTAATCAAGGTCTCCCCACTTGGTTGAGAAGAGAAACTCCGTGAGGGCTTTCATGAGCATGGGTCCGCGCCATATGACGGGTGTGTCCTCGGAGGGAAGCATAAAACCTATTGAGAGGACTTTTATACCGTATTTCTCAAGCGGGATTAGGCGCTGGAACTGGTCTACGTTCACGCGCTCCCCTTTGAGCCCCATAAGGGTGGGGACGCTCGGTCCGTATACGTCCGCGTCAAGCAGTCCTACCTTGTATCCGAGGCGCGAAAGGGCGAGGGCGAGGTTCGTCGCTACGGTTGATTTACCCACACCCCCTTTCCCGCTCCCTACCGCGACGATATGTTTCACACCGGGAACCTTCTTACGCGTAAACATGGGCTGTTGGAACTGGGGAGGGGGTTGTTGGGCTTTTGGCTTTACGAACTTTACATCAACATTCTTGACGTCGGGGAGTTTCTCAAGGGCTTCAACGACCTTGACCCTTATGACGTCCTCAAGTCCTTCCCGCGGTGGCTCAATGACGAGCGTGAGGGTTCCGCCCGTGAACTTCGCGTCTTTTACCATCTTGGCTACGTTTTGGTTTATCCCCGCTTCCCTGAGGTCAACGTTTTTCAGCGCGTCTATGACTTCCTTTATGCTCATCCTTTACCTCCGAAGAGATAAATTACGCCCCGAAGGGGCGTCTTTTTATGAAAAGGCTTAGGTTTTCTTATCTTCGTTTCGTCCATGAGATTGGTCCGTAGTAGACCTCCGAGGACGCGATGCCTATGTTTTCCGAGAGGGAGGGGTGTGAATACATGCTCTTTGACGCAAACTCAACGGTTTTTCTGTCCTTCATCATGTGAACGACTTGGTGTATGAGCTCTCCCGCGTGGGGTCCGACGATATGGCACCCGAGTATCTCTCCCGTCTCGTCGTCCGCGACTATGCGGACAAATCCCTCGTTCTCCCCGTCGTCCATGGCTTTTGGGTTGGCGACGAAGGAAGCGACCCCGACGCTTACCTCTATGTCCATGTCCTCCGCCTGCTCTTCCGTAAGACCCACGGACGCAACCTCAAGAGCGGAATAGATTATCTTGGGTATTATTCTCTCGTCTTTCTTCCAATCCCTCTCCCCGAGCATGTGAGAGACCGCTATCTTCCCCTCATACATTGATTTGTGGGCGAGCATGAGGGGTGAGGTGATATCACCGCAGGCGTAGACGTTGGGGACGCTCGTCTGGGCGTATTCGTTCGTCTTTACAAAGCCCCTCTCGTCAAGCTCAACACCCGCCTCCTCAAGCCCTATACCGCGCGTGTTCGGTCTTCTCCCTACTCCGAGTAGTATGAAGTCTACCTCGTGCTCGCTCCCGTCTGTTAGCTTTACCTTAACGCCCGAGGGTGTCTCTTCCCAGCTCTCTACGGAGGTTTTAGTCCTTAGGTCTACGCCTATCTCCCTTAGCTTTCTACCGAGATACCTCCCGCTGTCTTCGGGTATGTCGGGTGAGGGCAGGACGCGGTCTTTTATCTCAACGAGGATAACCTCACTTCCGTATTTTTTGAATATGTAGGCAAACTCAACGCCCACCGCCCCACCGCCTACGATGAGGACGCGACGCGGTAGCTCCTCAAGCGCCCATATTTGGTCCGTGTCAAGGATGTTCTTCCCGTCGGGAACGAGGTTCCCGACGCCCGCGGGTGAGGAGCCGGTCGCGACGAGTATGAACTTAGCCTTTAGGGTTTTTTCTTCCCCTTCAACGAATACCGTGTTTGGGTCCTTCAGGACTCCTTTCCCGTAGTATATGGGGATGTTAAGCTGTTTTGCGAACTTCTTGAAGTTTTCCCTTATTGTTGTGACCACGTTGTCCCTTCCTTCCTTTAGTTTCTTGTAGTCTATTTCGTAGCCTTTCGGGAGTATGCCGTAGTTTTCCATCTTGTTGAACTTGTCTATGAGGTAGGCGCCGTGCCTCATGTATTTTGAGGGTATGCAACCGCGGTTCAGGCAGTTTCCCCCCACGGACTCGGGTGAAAGCTCAACGAAGGCGACCTTCATGCCCCTCCTGAAGGCGTAAAGACCCGCTTCATACCCTCCGCTTCCCGCGCCCAAGATTACAAGGTCGTATTCCATGCGTGACCTCCTTGTGTGGGCTTTATTATAGGATAACTAAAATACCTTTTATGGGATTCTTATGGGAGCTTTACAAGGGAAGGGACTTTGATATAAAGCCCACGCTTGAGCGCATAAGGAGGGCTTGTGAGTATATCGGAAACCCTCAAGAGCGCTACCCCGCCCTGCTCGTCGGGGGAACGAACGGGAAAGGCTCAACGTGCGCCTTTAGTGAGCGCATACTTCGGGAGCACGGGCTAAAAACGGGTTGGTTTGTGTCTCCCCACCTTCTTGAGGAAACGGAAAGGTGGCGTATAAACGGCGTTCCCATTGATAACGAGACGCTCGGGGACTACGTGAGGGAGCTTAAGGGTGTCTTTGAGCGCTTTTCCCTCACTTACTTTGAGGCTGCGACCCTGATAGCGGTTAAGTATTTCGCGGACGCAGGGGTTGATTGCGCGGTTTTTGAGGTGGGTATGGGGGGAAGGTGGGACGCGACGAAGGTCGTGAACGCCCGCGCGGTGGGGATTACGAACGTAGAGAGGGACCACACGCGCTGGCTCGGGGACACGGTTGAGAAGATAGCGCGTGAGAAGCTCCAGCTCTACAAAAAGGGTGTTCCCCTCGTTCTCGGGAGCGCGCGCTTCCCGCTTTACCCTCTTGCGCTTGAGATGGGTCTTGAGGGGCTTGTCGTTGCGGGTATTGATTACGAATACTGGGGAAGGGTAGAGCGCTCAAGGACTGTCCTCTCTTTTTACGATGGTCCCGTTTCTTTGAGGGACGCGGAGCTTTCCCTTTGGGGAAAGTGGCAGATAGACAACGCTTCGCTTGCCATAACGCTTACATCCCTTTTTTTGGGAAGATTGAACCCCGAAGGGGTCTTTAGGGCTTTGAGGGATACGAGGTGGGAGGGGAGGTTTGAGGTTCTCAG
>JAADEK010000070.1 GCA_013153455.1 Aquificota bacterium | reverse complement strand
GAGCTATACCGAGGAGTATATAATACATGCTCTTGGGGACGGAAAGGGTTATCTTCTTATACTTGGGTCCCGCCTTCCTTCTTCTTGCCATGGCTTTACCTCCTTTTAAGAAACTTTTTCTTCCTTAAACTTCTTGTTGAACTCTATAGCGTGATTAAGTAATTCCCTGTATACCTTAAACGGTGTGAGAACCACACCTACGTGCTTCCTCCCCTCCGGAACGAGGCAGAATATCTCCCCCAAAACGTCAAGGAGAAGCTCAAGCTGTGTGTTTATGGTGTCTATGAGCGCGAGGCGCTCCATCTCCCTCTCCACCTCTTCGGGTATGGCGGAGAGGAAGGTTATGTCAAAGTTAAAGACCTCATACTCGTCGTATATGTGGTCAAGGACTTCGTCAACCTTCAAGAGGAAGAGTTCCTCAACCTTGAGGAGAAAGTCCTCAACGCTCTTTTTGTCCTCTCCCTCAAGGAGGGCTTCCGCGAGAACGCGCGTCTCTTCTATGTCCGCTTTTAGCTCCTCGCGTATACCCGTGAGCATATCAAGCGTAAAGCGGATTAGCCTATCGTAGATTAAAATCTTCTCAAGAGTTTTTAACTTCCCATTTTTCTCCGTCATTTAACTCCTCTATATGAATTATATTCATTTTTTTCAAAAAATTCCTGAATTTTTCATCTACACCGAAACCTTGTGAGAGCAACAACTCCTTAATCTTCTTGTGCGCAAGCTCTCCCCTGTAATCAAGGTCAAGGAGGAGTATTACCCTTGAGGTTTTCCCCTCAAGTATGTCGGGTATGTCCGAAAAACGCTTACCCGAAAGCTCAAGTATGTTGACAACACCCCTTCTCTCAAGCGCCCTCCTGTCGTTCTTACCCTCAACGATAACGACGCAAGAACGGGAAGCCCTCCTCAGTTCCCTCAACCACTCCTTTAGGTCTTTGAAGCTCATGAGCGAAACTCGTCCTCCCTTTGGGACTTCAGTCTTGTCCTTTCCCTTCTTTCCCTTTCGGTTATCTCCCTGTGCTCAAACTTGAGGTATTCAAGATAACTCTTCTCAAGGAGTATGTATGTGATACCCAAGGAAAGGAGGAGTATACCGAAGCCCACGAGGTCCGCAAATGTGAACCTGTGCTCAAATACGATGAGGATGATTTCCCTTATGACGAAGACGATACCCGCTTCTATGATTTGGCGCTTCCTTATGCGCCTGAACTCAAGGACGTCTATGAAGACCTTAAAGAGTTCAATCAGGACGAAGAAGTTAAGGATGTTCCTCACGAGGAGCTTAAACGCCTTGTCGTATTCCTTTACGAGCTCTTCCTTAAGGAAGTAATCAACGAAGAGGCGAAGGTCGTAAAGGATTATACCGACCGCTATGAGCAGCGTAAGCATGAGTATGGGAATCATAAAGATTGCTATGAAGTTGACGAACTTGTTGTAAAAATCAACAGCTTTACACACGAAATCGTAGCTTGAAATCTCCTTCAGGAGTTTCATAATCTTTATTTTCGTATAGAATTCGGGAACGGGTGGTATATCTTCATAAAAATCGGGAGGTGGAAGATGAAGAAGTTAATCGCGGGATTGCTTTTCGCGGGAACGCTGTTTGCGAAGCCCGTCTTTATGGACGGGGAGTGGGCTAAGGAGTTCTGCGAGCTTTGGAACAAGACCCCGGAGCTCGTGGAGAGCCTCGGAAAGAGCGAAAGCTGGGCGAGCAAGCCGGAAAGAAAGCTCTTTCTATACCGAAAAGACTGCGGTCCGGAGAAGCAGATTCAACTAACCATAAAGAACGAAAACGGGAAGGCGGTCTGCGTATACGGCGGGTGGAAGAAGGACGAAAAGACCAAGGACGACTTTCTTATGTATGCGGACACGAAAAGGTGGCTTGAGATGGGAAGGGGTGAATACGGACCCATGAAGGCTATGCTTTTCGGGAGGCTTAAGTTTGAGGGACCGCGTTTTGTCGCCATGAAGAACATGGAGCCCTTTAAGGTATTCCTTGATAAGATAGACGAGATTGAGGCGGACACGACGAGATGCCCATAAAGGTTGTATACAGGGGAAAGGAATACGAGTTTCCCGAAAAGAAGCTGAAGGCTAAGGAAATCCTGAAGAGGTTGGGGCTTTCGCCCCTCTCTTCGCTCGTCGTAAAGAACGGGGAGGTAATCCCCGAGGACGAGGAGGTGAGCGAAGGGGACGAGGTAAGGGTGATAAATGCGATTTCTGGAGGAACTCAAGGAGCTTGATTTCTTCCTTCTTCTGGTCGTTCTCGCTATACAGGGGTTCGGGCTCCTCGCGGTTTACAGCGCCACATACGACGGGGGCGCGTCAGGGCTCTTTTACAAGCACCTCACTTACGTAGTCCTCGGGTGGGTCGTTATATTAATCCTCTCTTACGAGAAGTTTGAGAACCTCCTTGACCTCTCTCTCTACATATACCTCTTTAACCTTATGTTGCTCGTGGGTGTTCTCCTATACGGGAAGGAGGTCTACGGGGCAAAGCGTTGGATAAGTCTCGGCTTTATAAACATACAACCCTCGGAGTTTATGAAGTTTTCCCTTATACTTGTGAGCGCCTATATCCTTCCCTTCATAAGGGGACTGCGCGACAGGAGGGTTGTTCTTCTTTTGCTCCTTTACGCCTTTCCCGCGATGGTGACGCTCAAGCAACCTGACCTCGGGACCACGGTAGCCTACTTTGTTCCCCTCGTTTACATGCTCCTCGCGCGGGGCGTTCCGCTCAGGTATTTCTTCCTCGCGGGCGCCCTTTTTGTTTCCTTCCTTCCTCTCGCTTGGAAATACCTCCTTAAGCCCTACCAAAAGAAGCGTATTCTCGCGGTTCTTGACCCTATGAGCGACTACTACGGGAGCGGTTATCAATTAATACAGTCAAAGATTGCCCTCGGCTCCGGAATGCTCACGGGAAAGGGTCTCCTTGAGGGAACGCAGACACACCTGCTTTTTCTGCCCGAAAAGCACACCGACTTTATATTCGCGGTAATAGGTGAGGAGCTGGGGTTCTTCGGAACCTTTACGCTCAGCTTCCTGTTTTTACTCCTCTTTGTGAGACTCATACACTATCACGAGATGTTCAGGAGGCTCTCGGAGAAGATATTCGTCGCGGGCGTTTTTTCCTTAATACTCTTTCAGTTTACGGTAAACACACTGATGACGATGGGTCTCTTTCCTGTGGTAGGTATACCCTTGCCCTTTGTGAGCCTCGGGGGAAGTTCAATGCTGAGCTTTTGTATGATGATAGGTGTCCTACAAAATATATACAAGAAGTATAAAAACCCTTATATGAACCTCACGGGGGAGCCCCTTTACGAGTAATTGATACCCGAAGGGTAATTTATACTTTAAGTATGAAACTCACCGTAATAGGCGGAGGATACGTCGGTCTCGTAACAGCCGCTTGTTTCTCACATGTAGGTCACGAAGTCCTCGTCGTTGAGAAGATTCCCGAAAAGGTTGAGATGCTCAGGAAGGGCGAAAGCCCTATATACGAGCCCGGTCTTGAGGAGCTTCTTCGTGAGGGTTTGAAAAGCGGTAGGCTTGACTTTACGACCGACGTAAAGAGGGGGATAGAGTTCTCCGAGGTTTTGTTCGTCTGCGTCGGGACACCGCCGAAGCCCGACGGGAGGGCGGACCTCTCCCAGGTGGAGGAGGTTGCGCGCCTCACCGCGGAGTATATGAACGACTACAAGCTCATAGTGAACAAATCAACCGTCCCGGTCGGGACACAAAGGAGGGTAAAAAGAACGCTAAAGCTCTACCTCGGGGAGAGGGATATCCCCTTTGACGTCGCGTCAAACCCCGAGTTTTTGAGGGAGGGGCACGCGGTCAAGGACTTCCTTGAGCCGGACAGGATAGTCATAGGTGTTGAGAACCAAAGGGCGGAAAAGATTCTCCGCGAGATATACAAGCCCATCACGGACAAGGGATTTCCGCTCCTTGTGACAAACCCGCCCACCGCGGAAATCATAAAATACGCTTCAAACACATTCCTCGCAACGAAGATATCCTTCATAAACATGATTGCGGACCTCTGTGAGAGGGTAGGGGGTGACGTTGAGGAGGTAGCCCGGGGTATGGGCTACGACAAGAGGATAGGCAAAGACTTCCTGAGGGCGGGTCTCGGTTGGGGGGGCAGTTGTCTCCCCAAAGACACGAAAGCCTTCATAAGGATATGCGAGGATATGGGTGTTGACGCGACGATACTGAAGGGCGCGGAAGCGATAAACGAGAGCAGGGTTCCGAAGCTACTCAAAAAACTTGAGGAAGCCCTTTGGGTCTTGAAGGGAAAGACGGTGGCGATTTGGGGACTTTCTTTTAAGCCTAACACCGACGACATAAGGGAGGCTCCCTCCCTTCGCGTTGTTCAAAAACTCCTTTCGGAGGGTGCGCGCGTTCGGGCTTACGACCCGAAGGCTGTGGAAAACTTCAAGCGCATCTTCAAGGAAGGGGAAGACCTGAAGTATTTCACCGATAAATACGAAGCGGTAAAGGGCGCGGAAGCCCTCCTGATACTCACCGAGTGGGAGGAGTTTGCACGGGCGGACCTAAAGAAGGTAAAGAATCTTATGAAACTCCCTATAATAATAGACGGGAGAAACGTATACGAGCCCCAAAGGCTCAAAAAATTAGGATTTGAGTATTACAGCATGGGAAGGTCATGAGCTACCTTATGAGGACATACGAAAGACTTCCCGTGAGGTTCGTCAGGGGTGAGGGCGTATACCTTTACGACGAAAACGGGAAGAGATACCTTGACTTCATAGCGGGTGTGGGTGTAAACGCCCTCGGGCACAACCACCCCGCCCTCGTAGGCGCCCTTACCTCCCAAGCGAAACGACTCATACACGTCTCAAACCTCTACGAGAACCCTTGGCAGGAAGAAGTCGCGAGGAAGCTCGTCTCGGAGTTTCACACAAACGCGCGCGTGTTTTTCTGCAACAGCGGAACCGAGAGCGTTGAGGGAGCCCTTAAGCTCGCCAGAAAATACTGGAGGGACAAAGGTAAAGACAGGTGGAAGTTTATAGCATTTGAGCGCTCCTTCCACGGAAGGACATACGGGAGCCTCTCCGCGACGGGTCAGGAAAAGCTCCATAAGGGCTTTGAGCCCCTCCTTCCGGGCTTTTCGTATGCGCGCCTGAACGACGTAGACAGCGTGAGGAAACTCGTTGATGAAAACACCGCGGGTGTAATACTTGAGGTCATACAAGGAGAGGGGGGTGTAAACGAGGCGAGTGAGGAGTTTCTCTCAGAGCTACAAAACCTCGCGCAAGAGAAAGAGCTCCTCATCATCGTTGACGAGGTCCAAACGGGTATAGGGAGAACGGGGAGCTTCTACGCCTACGAACAGACACCCCTAAAGCCCCACATAATCACACTCGCAAAGGGTCTCGGGGGAGGTGTCCCCATAGGCGCGATTATCGCAACCGAAGAGGTCGCGGAGAGCTTCACCCCCGGCTCCCACGGCTCCACCTTCGGGGGAAACCCACTCGCTTGCGCCTGCGCGAGCGCGGTCGTTGACGAGGTAAAGAAACTCCTCCCGAACGTCGTCCGCGTAGGGGAGTATATGAAGGAGCGCCTCCGCTCGCTCGGGAAAGGAAAGGTAAAAGGGAGGGGGCTTATGCTCGGGCTTGAGCTTTCCGAAGACTGTAAAGAAACGGTTCTGAGGGCGCTTGAGAGGGGTCTTTTGGTAAACTGCACCGCGGGTAAGGTCTTGCGCTTTTTGCCCCCCCTCGTGATTGAGGAAAAGCACGTTGACGAGGCTATAGAAATCCTCGGGAGCGTCCTTTGATACACGCGGTCTTTTACACCCTCTTTTTGCTCTCGCTCTACATAGCGAGGGAGAAAAACCTCGGCATCATACCCCAGCTCATACTCCTTTCACCCCTCCTCTTCAAAAGGGACGAAGAGCTCGGGCTCAAAAACCTAAAGAAAGGAATCCTTTGGGGTGCTCCGTTTTTAATTCTTTCAATCCCTTACCTCGCTAACGCGAGGTGTTACGGATTTGTCTTAAATCAACTCGGTGTAGCTTTCGCGGAGGAGCTCTTTTTCAGGGGTTTTCTTATGGAGAGGTTCAACAACCTCACGGTCTCCCTCCTCTTTGCCCTCTCTCACTTCGTGTATTGGTCCAACTTGAACGCCCTCCTTACCTTTTTCCCCTCCCTTTTGTTCGGGTGGTTATACCAAAGGAGTGGCTCACTCATCGCGCCCGTTTTGGCGCACTTTTCACTAAACCTCTTCTACT
Organism: Aquificota bacterium; assembly: GCA_013153455.1. Taxonomy (GTDB): domain Bacteria; phylum Aquificota; class Aquificia; order Aquificales; family Aquificaceae; genus Aquifex. Next base: position 946 of record JAADEK010000070.1, on the reverse strand, counting down.
TTTACCTTTTAGACATGTTCCCCGAGATTCGTGAGCTACTCCTCAGGAGTTTCTTTTGAGTAAAAGAGGTCTCTGAGGCGAACCATCTCCTCAAGGGGAATCTGACCGGGTGCGAACGACTTTCCGAGAAAAGCGTAAGTGATTACGGACCCGAACACAAACCCCGCGACGCGGGAAATCTTCCCCTTTTGCCCCATTGATATGAGAATCTTCTCACCCTCAACTTGGCGCGCTACGCAAAGGAGACGAGCGACGTCCTCGTAGGAGCGCGCGCTTAGGGCGAGCTTCGGTATCCCCCCGTATCTGTATCCCTCCCTCAGAACCTCCCTTATTATCCAGTTGGGGGGTGTAAGCTCAAAGTTGTGGTAAGAGATAATGAGCTTTTTACCCGCTTCCTTTACCCTCGGGTAGAGCTTTACTATAAGACCCCTTTGGGAAAGCTCAACGTCGGTGTAATCGCTGAGAACGGAAAGCTCCCAAAGGAGTTCCTCGCGATTCGGGACTTCCCTTCCCCCCTCCTCGGGTATCCTGACGGTGAGGATGGTTCCAAGACCCGAGTCCTTGGCGTAAAGGAGAAGCTCCTTTACGTAGGGGAGGGAGGTGTCGGAGAACTGGTCAACCCTCAGCTCAACGAGGTCCGCCCCCTTCTCCTTTGCCTCCCTTACCTTAGCGGAAAAGTCCTTGTCGTCAAGGGGAACCGCTATGAGCATCAAGAGCTCTCTTCTTGAGCCTTCTTTATCTCTTCCTCGGGTCTCCTCGCGCGCTGGAGAATCTTCACAACAACCCAGCGCTTTGTCTTGGATATGGGTCTCGTCTCCCTAATCATAACGACATCCCCCACCCTGCACTCGTTTTTCTCGTCGTGCGCGTGATACTTTTTACTCTTTATTATGTGCTTGCCGTAAAGGGGGTGGGGGACTTTGCGGTCTACCTTAACGACGACCGT
>JAADEK010000103.1 GCA_013153455.1 Aquificota bacterium | reverse complement strand
AGGGTAAAGCGCTCAATTTTATAAGCCCTGAACTTTCCCTCTTTTCTGAGAACGAGGTCAAAAAGACCGTTCATAGGACCCACGAAGATGTAGCTCTTTGTCTCCACCACAACGGGCAGGCGCTCGGAGCCCACCCCCGGGTCCACCACTCCCACAAAAACGCTTCCCTCAGGGAAATACTTGTAGTGAGATTTAAGGAGCAGGGCGCCCTCAAGGACGTCAAAGGGGGAGACCTCGTGGGAGAGGTCAACGATAGCGGCGGAGGGGTTTTTTGAGAGGATGACCCCCTTCATGGCGCCCACAAAGCCGTCTTTTTCCCCGAAGTCCGTGAGGAGGACGACGGGAGCCATCAGTTTAGCATACCCAGAACTTGGTGTCTTAGTGCGTGGGCTGGCTTGTAGTCGGGCGCTATCCGAAGAGCCTCATCAAGCTCCGAGAGAGCTTCGTAAAGCTTTCCCTGTAGCATGTAAACCTTAGCGGTGTTTATGTAAGGAAAGTGCCTCGGCTCGTAGCGCTTTGCGCTCTTTGCCTTTGAGAGCCACTCAAGCGCCTCATCAAGCCTCCCCAGTTCTATCAAGTAGGAGCCTATATCGTTGTAAGGGTTCCCGTATTCGGGGTCCAGCTCTATAGCCCTCTTACAAGCTTCTATAGCACCCTCGTAGTTGCCCCTCATACTGTAAGCCCAGCCGAGGAACGTCCAAGCCTCGGGCGTCGGGTATACATCTATTGACTTCCTGTATAGCTCTATAGCCTTGTCAAGCTCCCCCAGAAGGTGATACCTATACGCTTCCTCAAAGAGCTTCATAGCTTTCTCTTTCGTCCCTTCCATGACGAGACCTCCTTTCCTCTTAATTTATTTCTGTCATAAAACTTTACAATATAAGACTTAGGTCAATTACCGCGGGCTCCGCCCGCGGTCTTTTAAATGAGGATTTAAAACTTTTTAAGTAAGCTTGACTAAAATTCGGGTTGACAACGCGGGGGAATGTTAATATAATTTTCTATCGGTGCTTGAAAAACGAAGAACGGAGGAGGTGGATAGGATGAAGCTAAGACCGCTTTATGACAAGATAGTCGTTGAGAGGTTTGAGGAAAAGGAAGAGAGAACCCCTTCGGGTATCATAATCCCCGATACCGCAAAGGAAAAGCCTCAGCTCGGTAAGGTTGTAGCGGTAGGTCCCGGTAAGCTCCTTGAAAACGGGGAGTTAAAGCCCTTATCTGTTAAGGAAGGTGATGTCGTTCTTTTCAACAAGTATGCGGGCAACGAGATAGAAATTGAAGGAAAGATTTACCTCGTTATGTCTGAAGATGAAGTTCTCGCTATCGTAGAAGATTATCAAGCTTAATATCAAAGGAGGTGAGGAAGATGGCAGCAAAGGCAATTATTTACAACGAAGAAGCAAGAGCAAAGCTCAAGGCTGGTGTTGATAAACTCGCAAACGCTGTTAAGGTTACGCTCGGACCCAAGGGAAGGGAAGTTATCCTCGGCAAGAACTGGGGAACCCCCGTTGTCACGAAGGACGGGGTAACCGTCGCAAAAGAAATAGAGCTTAAGGACAAGTTTGAAAACATCGGGGCACAACTCGTAAAAGAGGTCGCATCAAAGACCGCGGACGTAGCAGGTGACGGAACCACGACCGCCACGGTTCTCGCACAGGCTATGTTCCACGAAGGGCTCAGGGTAGCAGCGGGCGGAGCTAACCCCATGGAAGTAAAGAGGGGTATAGAAAAGGCGGTCAAGAAGATAGTTGAGGAACTAAAGAGCCTCTCAAAGGAAGTAAAGGACAGGAAGGAGATAGAGCAAGTCGCTACGATATCCGCGAACAACGACCCCGAGATAGGAAAGATAATAGCGGACGCAATGGAAGAAGTCGGTAAGGACGGCGTAATCACCGTTGAGGAAAGCAAGTCCGCGGAAACCACCCTTGAAGTGGTCAAGGGTATGCAATTTGACAGAGGATACCTATCTCCTTACTTCGTCACCGACCCCGAAAAGATGGAATGCGTTCTTGAAAACCCCTACATCCTCATATACGAAAAGAAGATTAACAACATAAAAGAACTCCTCCCCATACTTGAGCAGGTCGTAAGGAGCGGAAGACCACTCCTCGTCATAGCGGAAGACGTTGAAGGTGAAGCACTCGCTACGCTCGTCGTGAACCACATAAAGGGTGTTCTCAAGGCTTGCGCGGTAAAGGCTCCCGGATTCGGTCAAAGGAGGAAGGACTACCTCGGCGACATAGCGGTTCTCACCGGCGGTCAAGCAATCACCGAAGACCTCGGTATCAAGCTTGAAAACGTAACGCTTGACATGCTCGGACAAGCGGAGAAGGTCGTCGTTGACAAGGAGCACACCACCATAATCGGCGGTAAGGGAGACCCCGAACAGATAAAGGCTCGCATAGAGCAGATAAAGAGACAAATCCAAGAAACGACCTCCGACTACGACAGGGAAAAGCTCCAAGAAAGACTTGCAAAGCTCAGCGGTGGTGTAGCAATCATAAGGGTAGGTGCAGCTACGGAAGCTGAACTCAAGGAAAAGAAATACAGGGTTGAGGACGCGGTTCACGCTACCAAGGCTGCGGTAGAGGAAGGTATAGTCCCCGGAGGCGGTGTAGCACTCGTGAGGGCATCCGAAGCGCTTGAAAACCTCAAGGGAGACAACCACGACCAACAACTCGGCATAGACATAATCAAGAAGGCTGTCCGCGTTCCCCTCAAGCAAATAGCTTACAACGCGGGATACGACGGCTCCGTCGTCCTTGAGAAGGTCATAGAACTCGGAAGGACGAAGGGCAAGACTTGGGGCTTCAACGCAGCGACGGGTGAATACGTTGACATGATGGAAGCGGGTATCATAGACCCCACCAAGGTCGTAAGGACCGCGGTAGAAAACGCAGCGTCCGTCGCAGGAACGATGCTCACCGCGGAAGCCCTCATAGCGGACATCCCCGAAGAAAAGAAGAAGGACATAACCCCCACCGACATGCCGGAGCTTGACTGAGGCTCCGGTTTCTCTCCCCTTTATCACCTCGTTGTGTGATACCTCAAAAAGGTAAAAAGAAACCTCTCAAGCTCAAGGAAAGCCTTCCTGCTTACCCTTACCCTCTCGTAATCCCCCCCGCTTATCCTTCTCAAAATACCCAAAAGCTCAGCCCGAATCCTGTATTCCCCCTCTTCGGACACATCCCCCTTCTCAAGCGAGATATTTACAAATCCCCCCCTCTTTGGAACAGAAGAGAGAAACTTAGGGCTATAGCCCAAGACCCTCATAAGCTCAAGGTAAAAACGCAAAGAGGAAGCCTCCGCATTCCTTACGCGCGAAGAAAAAGCCCTCAGTATAAGTCCGAAGACCTCCTCGTCGTAAAAGGAAACAAACGAAAGGACCGCTTTCGCGGTGTTGCTCATAAAAACAAAGCGTGCGTAATCGCGCGCCAGAAGCGAAAAGCGCCTGACGCGCATAACGTCGTTCGGAATGAGCATATTCCCGCTTTGGGTAGCATCAAGCGAAACGAGGTTAAAAAGCTCAAAATCCCCGAAGAACCTGTTTTCGTTCAAAAGCCCTTCCCTAACGAAGAGGTTAACCTTCCCCGATGTGCCGTAAAGCGTAGCTATCAGGTCAACATCTCCCCCCCTTACCCTCCTCAGGACGAAAAAATCCCCTTTCATTTGATAGAATTGTAAAAAACTTCAAAAGGGAGAAAGGCATGGAAGTGCAAACGCTCGTTCGCTCAAGCGAGGAGATAAACGCGGATAACGTTATAGATTTCCTTAAGGAGCGTTATCCCGAAAAATACAAACTCGTCCAAAACTGGGAGGAGCTCTCAGGAAACTGGGAGGTTCACAAGCTCCGCGGGGACGAATACCTCATCGTGTGGCGCATACCCGACGAGGAATTCAAGAAGGAGATTCCCATATTCGGGAGCGAAGAGTCCGCAAAGGGAGCCTTCCTAACGACCGCTCAAGAGCACGGCTGGGAAGAAGTCCCCAAGAGATACGTCGTATACCACGCGCAGTTTACCGAAGGCGGAGGAAAGCTCCTCGCGGGCATAAAGACCGAAGACAGCATATCCGTTTACGACCAGCTCACACTTGAGGATATGCTGAAGAAGATGAGCGCATACCCCCGCATAGTCGTATACTCCTCGGATGTCCTCACGTATATACGGGACGTATACCCCGACGCGCCCCTGAAGTCTTACGTAATAGCGCGGGAGATAGCAAGGGAAGCGGGAAGCTCACCCGACCTTTCGGAGCTCGGAAAGGTCTACGGGATTGACACCTCAACCCTTGAGGGCGCCCTCACGCTAATAGAAAAACTCCTTCACAACCCCGTCAAACTCCCCGACGGAAGAACCGTAAATATAAGACCATACTGGTATCCGCAAGGGGTCTGAAGGTGCTCACACTCCTCCTCCTGATTTCGCTCGCCTTCTCAAAGCCCGCAAAAAGCCCCGACGCCCTTGCCCACTACAACACCTTTAAACTCTTCCTCAAGGAGGAGAAGCTATACGAGGAGTTTATAAGAAGGATAAAGGTAAAGAAGGACTGCAAGATACAAAAGGGTCTCGCGTCATGGTATGGACCAAAGTTCCACGGGAGGAAAACCGCAAACGGCGAGACCTTTAACCTCGCGAAGTTCACCGCAGCATCAAGAACCCTCCCCCTCGGGACATACGTCCTCGTTTACAACTTCGCAAACGGCAAATTCGTCGTCGTTCGCATAAACGACAGAGGACCCTACGTTGACGGCAGGATAATAGACCTCTCACAAGCGGCTGCGAGGAAAATAGGCATAGAAGAAAAAGGCATAGGAAGGGTTGCGGTCATCCCGCTGAAGTGCCTCTCCCCGTCAACCCAGATACGCTTTTACGACAAATTCGTCAAGGATATAGTGAGGACTTATTAAGAAAGATAAAAGACGCCTTCGGCGTAAAATCAATTCTTATGGAAAAACCGTGGTCCGGGAGGTTCACACAAAAGACGGACGCTTTTGTTGAGGAGTTTACGGAGAGCGTAAGCTTTGACAAAACACTCGCCCCCTACGACATCGCTCAGGACATAGCCCACGTAAAGACGCTCCAAAAAGCGGGTATACTCTCACAGGAGGAAGCGGAAAGGCTTATAAAGGAGCTTAAGAAGATAAAAGAGGAGATAGAGGAGGGGAGATTTGAGTGGAGGAAGGAGCTTGAGGACGTTCATATGAACATAGAAGCGAAGCTCACCGAAAGACTCGGTGAGCTCGGGAAAAAGCTACACACAGCCCGCTCAAGAAACGACCAAGTTACTACCGACGAGCGCCTCTACCTAAAAGACCAAATAAGGGAGATAAGGAAACTCCTCTCGGACTTAAGGCGCAGACTCGTTTTACTCGCGGAAATGAGCGTTGATATCATCATGCCCTCCTACACCCACCTCCAAAGGGCTCAACCGATAAGGGCGTCGTTTTACTTCCTCGCCTACAGGGAGGCTTTCCTGAAGGACGACGAGAGATTCCTTGACCTCTACAGGCGAACAGACGAGCTTACCCTCGGGAGCGGTGCGGTAGCGGGCGTAGACTTCCCCCTTGACAGGTTCCTCACCGCGGAGGAGCTCGGGTTCAATCGCGTTTCGCGGAACGCCATGTTCGCGACCGCGGAGAGGGACTTCATAGCGGAGTTCCTCTTTGTGTGCGCCCTTACCGCACAGCACCTCTCAAGACTCGCGGAAGACCTCATCCTATGGAACACGGACGAGTTCGGTTTTGTTGAACTTCCCGACAAGCTATGCACGGGAAGCTCAATAATGCCACAAAAGAAGAACCCCGACGTCCTTGAGCTTATAAGGGCAAAAACGGGAAGACTCTACGGCAACCTTATAGCCCTCCTTACGGTTCTGAAAGCCCTCCCGATGGCTTACAACAGGGACCTCCAAGAGGATAAGGAACCCCTCTTTGACACCGTAAAAACCATAAAGGATATCCTGAAGGGAATGACGCTTATCCTTGGGGAGCTTAAGCTAAAGCGTGAGCGCCTCTCTTCGGTCTCCGGAAACCTCCTCCTTATCACCGACCTTGCGAATTACCTCGTTGAGAAAGGTGTTCCCTTTCGGGAAGCCCATCGTATAGCGGGAAACGTAGTTTCCTACCTCCTTTCCGAGAAAAAAACACTTGAGGAGATGAGCACGGAGGAGTTCAAAAGGTTTTCCGAGAAATTCGGCGATGACGTAAAGCGGACCCTCACCCCGGAACATTCAACGGACAAAAAGCGCACATACGGGGGAACCTCAAGAGAGGCAATTCTCAAGATGATAGAGGTAGCAAAGATAGAGGAGGGCTTATAAGCCCTCTTTATACTTAATCTTATCCATAGCCCGCGTAAAATCTGGTAAACTTTTAAGCATCTCGGAGGGGACGATGCACAGCTTCTGGGTTGACCTTCTTGTCGCTCTTATAAAGATTCTCGTCATCCTAGGTATAGCGCTCGGTATCGGCGCTTTCCTTACGTGGGTAGAGAGAAAGGTAGCAGCGCACATACAGAGAAGACCCGGACCCATGGTCGTAGGTTGGCACGGACTTCTTCAACCCCTCGCGGACGGTGTGAAGCTCATCACAAAAGAAGACCTCTTCCCGAGATACGGGGACAAATTCCTGTATCACCTCGCCATCATTCTCGCGCTTGTTCCCGCAACGCTCATATTCGCGGTCATACCGTTCGGTCCCGAATTTGAGCTCTTCGGTTACAAGGTAAAACCCATACTTTCGGACGTAAACGTAGGGCTACTTTTGGTCTTTGCCCTCGGCTCAATGGCGGTATACGCGGTAGCCCTCGCGGGATGGGCTTCAAACTCAAAGTATCCCCTAATCGCTTCAATGAGGAAGGCGGGTGTTTTGGTCTCGTATGAGGTCGTTATAACCTTTGCGGTTATGGGACCGATTATCCTCGCGGGAACCCTCTCAACCTACGAAATAGTCCAGAAGCAGATAGAGCAAAACCTTTGGTATATATGGGTTCAGCCCATAGCTTTCGTCGCCTTTATGTTTTCCGCGCTCGCGGAAATGGGAAGGGTTCCCTTTGACGTTCAAGAAGCGGAAGCGGAGCTCGTTACGGGCTTTACGGTTGAATACGGGGGTATGAAGTTCGGACTTTTCCCCCTCGTTGAGTGGTATATAGAGGGTTTGACGCTTTCCGCGATAGCGGTCGTCCTGTTCTTCGGGGGCTGGTCACCGATAAACATACCCTTCATCGGTTTTGTGGACCCCCTCTTTTTCCTCGGTGCCCTCTC
>JAADEK010000048.1 GCA_013153455.1 Aquificota bacterium | reverse complement strand
CGCGGGCGCGCGCATATCGGACCCCGAAGACGCGGATATAGTAATCGTTAACACGTGCGGGTTCATAACACCCGCAAAGATGGAAAGCATATACACGATACTCTCTTACGCCCAAAAAGGGAAAAAGCTCATCGTTATGGGATGCCTCGCGGAGCGCTACCGCGAAGAGATAAAGAAGGAGCTTCCGGAGGTTGACGCGGTTTTCGGAACCGAGAGCTGGGACGATATACTCGGATACCTCGGCTTTGGCGAGGTAAAGAAGACAAAGAGACTCATAACAACACCCCGCTCTTACGCATACGTAAAGCTTTCCGAGGGGTGTAACCGCCTTTGCTCCTTTTGCGCCATACCCTCAATCCGGGGAAGACACCGCTCAAGACCGCTTGAGGACATACTTACGGAGGTAAAAGAGCTCGCAAAAAGAGGCACAAAAGAGATATGCCTCATCTCACAAGACACAACCTTCTACGGAAAGGACCTATACGGAGAGTTTAAACTCCCGCACCTGCTAAAAGAAATAGAAAAGATTGAAGGGATTGAGTGGGTTCGCCTCCTTTACCTCTACCCGACAGAAGTTAGCGACGAACTCCTTGAAATAATCTCGTCCTCACAAAAGATACTCCCATACTTTGACATACCCCTTCAGCACATCTCCTCGCCCGTCCTGAAAGCCATGAGGAGGGGATACGACGAAAAATTCGTCAGGAATTTAATAAAAAAGATAAAAGACCGCGTCAAAGACGCGGTTCTCAGGACATCCTTCATAGTAGGATTCCCGACGGAAACAGATGAGGACTTCAAGAAACTCCTTTCATTCGTTGAGGAGGGGCACTTTCACTGGGTCGGCGTCTTCACATACTCCCACGAAGAGGGAACGCCCGCGCACGAGCTCGGGGACAGAGTCCCCGAAGAAGTAAAAGAAGAGAGAAAGGAAGCCCTTACCGAGCTTCAGTCGCGCATAACCGAAGAAAAAAACAAAGAGTTCCTCGGAAAGGAGCTGAAGGTTCTCATAGACGGGTATGACGAGGAGTTCGGACTGGTTCCGGTGGGGAGGGCATACTTCCAAGCGCCCGAAGCGGACGGGGTCGTATACGTCCAGACGGACGAAAGGAAGGAAGCGGGAAGCTGGGCGACAGTCCGCATAACACAAGTCGCCCTTTACGACCTCGCGGGTCAAGAGACGCATAAATTAAAAGGAAGGGAGGTGAGAGATGACCAGGGAAGAAATCGTAAAGAAACTCCTTGAGACGGATGCGGTCTTCAGGGAACTCAAGAACAAGCACGAAGAGCTTGACAAGAAGATAAAGAAACTTGAGAAACACCACCCGATGACTCACGACCTTGAGCTTGAGATAGAAAAGCTAAAGAAGGAAAAACTCTACTACAAAGACCTCATGGAGAGGAAGATTCAGGAGTATATGAGCGCGCAATCCTGAGCGCGGAGCGCCTCTCCTCGCACTTTATACACTCACCGCATTCCCCGCCCTCTTTCGGACTTACGCACGAAAAGGTCAAACCGAGTGGCAAAAAGGGGAGGTATCTCCTTATCACCTCTTCCTTTCTCATACCCAAGAATGGAACTTCAACACTAAAGTCCCCGCCGAGACCCTCCCTTATCGTCCGCTCAAGAAGAGCAAAAAACTCCCTCCTGTTGTCGGGAAAAGGGTAAAGACCGAGTGCGCCTATCGCGCACCTGTGTATACCCTTACCGAGGGCAAAGAGGGCGCCCTGAGTGCAAAGAGAAAGGTTCCTGAGGGGAATCTCAAGCTCGCTCTCGCTCCGCGGGGTGTGCGCGCGTGTGCGCGGGCGAAAGGAAGAGCGCACAAGAGAAAGCGCACGAACGGAGCGAAACCTCCCCTTCAGGTGAGCTATCACGCTCCTCGCCCTCTTTCTTTCCTCCCTCTCCCAAGGGAGCCCGAAGCTCACGTAAAGGGGATAGACGAGAAAGCCCGAAAGGGCGTAGTGAACCACGAGAGCGGTGCTCTCAACCCCTCCGCTGAAGAGGACGACTACCTTTTCCCTCATTCTTTAAAGACTACGACAAATTCCGTCTCCCTCGGGGTTATGAAGGGCTTTACGCGAACGAGCTTGAAAAACGGGTTCTGACTGAAGCCCACGTAAACGACCTTCCCTATACCGAACGGCGGTATCCTCATCGTGAGGTCCCTGTATAGAACCTCGTCCCCTTCCCTCACGTCGTCCTCAAGGTCAACGTAAAGGAGCTTACCCAAGGGATACCCTCCCTGATATACGTAGGCTTTGTCGTTCCTTTGAGTCCAAGCAAGAAGCGAGCAGTTATCGTTAAAGAGTGTTATCACCTTGCTCGTTGAGAGGTATACCTCGTCAACGACACCCAGTATATACCCCCTCGCCACGACTATGTCCCCCTTCTTTATGCCTTTGTTCTTTCCGTCCCTTATGATGAAGAATCTATCCTCACCCGAAGGGTCGTAAAAGATTATCTTTGAAAGGACGAAAGGAGCTCCCGAGGGAAACGAGAAGTTCAGGTCCCTCTCAAGGCGTGAAAGGATATCCTCGTAGTGCTCAACCTTCCTCTTGTATACCTCAAGTTCTTGTAGGCTCTTTTCGTAGCGGGAAACGAGTTTCGTTCCGGACTTTATCTCCCTTACGAGGAGTATGACCTTCTCTATCTCTTCCCTGATTTCGCGCTCTGTCTTGAGGAGGGGCGAAAACACGAGGTAAACCCCTTGCCTTATGTAAGACCTCAAGGGTGTTGAGGTAATCTCAAAGAAGAATATCAGAACGCCGAGGGTGAGAAAGAGGAAGAAATACGCGTTCAGGCTCCTTAGGCTCATTCCATGGATATTCTCCGGATAAGGTCTATGTTCTCAAGGACTTTTCCGAGTCCTTTTGCTACCGCGGTAAGGGGTTCGTCCGCGTATACGCACCTTATACCCGTTTCTTGCTCTATCTTCTTGTCAAGGTTTTTAAGGAGTGAGCCTCCTCCCGCGAGGACTATACCCCTTTGGGCTATGTCCGAAGCGAGTTCGGGGGGTGTTCTCTCAAGGGTTGTCCTCACCGCGTTTACGATTGAGTTCACGGTATCCTCAAGGGCTTCCGCTATCATTGAGCTCGTTATAACCGCGGTTCTGGGAAGTCCCGTCATGTCCCTTCCCCTTATCTCCATCTCCTGCTCTTCGTCCTCAAGGAGGGCGCTCCCGAGCTCTATCTTTATCCTCTCCGCGGTTTGCTCGCCTATAAGGAGGTGAAGTTTCCTCTTTATATACTGCATTATCGCCTCGTTCATCTCGTCTCCCGCAATCCTGAGGGAGTTTGAGACGACGATTCCAGCCAAGGATATAACCGCTATGTCCGTCGTTCCCCCGCCTATGTCAACTATCATGTTCCCTATGGGTTCCTCTATGGGGAGTCCCGCGCCTATGGCTGCAGCCATAGGCTCCGCGATGAGGTATACCTCCCGCGCTCCCGCGCTCTTTGCCGCGTCAACGACCGCCCTCTTTTCAACGGGTGTTATGCCTGTAGGGACGCCTATGACTGTTATGGGTTTTGGTCTGAAGAGCGCCCTCCCGAGAACCTTCTTTATGAAGTATGTGAGCATCGCTTGGGTAACCTCAAAGTCGGTTATCACGCCGTCCCTTAGGGGTCTTATGGCTTGTATGTTTTCGGGCGTCTTTCCTACCATCTCCTTTGCTTCCTTCCCTACCGCGAGTATCTTGTTCGTCTTTACGTCTATGGCTACGATTGAGGGCTCATAAAGGACTATCCCCTTTCCCTCAAGGAATACCGCGGTGTTCGCGGTTCCGAGGTCTATACCTATGTTGCTGGAAAACGGTCTTAGGAATCTTCCCAGTATCATCTTCAATCTCCTTTAAGAAACTATATTAAAACCTAATGACAAAGACCGAGGAAGCCCTCCAAGATAGCCTCTCCGAGCTTTTGTCCCTCAAGAAGGAGGACGAGGAGAGGATAATAAAGGCTTACGAGTTTGCAAAGGAGCGCCACGGTGAGCAAAAGAGGAAAACGGGTGAGCCTTACATCGTCCACCCCCTTAACGTCGCCCTGATACTCGCACGCCTCGGTATGGACACAGAGACGGTGATAGCGGGTCTTTTGCACGACACACTTGAGGACACACGGACGACGCGCGAGGAGCTAAAGGAGCTCTTCGGGGAGAACGTAGCGCTCTTGGTTGAGGGTGTTACGAAGATTGGGAAGATAAAGTATAAGTCCGAGCAGGCGGAGAACTACAGGAAGCTTATACTCGCGACCGCAAAAGACCCCCGCGTTATCATCCTCAAACTCGCGGACAGACTTGATAACCTAAAGACCCTTTGGGTCTTTCGTGAGGAAAAGAGAAAGAGGATAGCGAGAGAAACGCTTGAGATATTCGCGCCCCTCGCCCACAGACTCGGAATCTGGAAGCTGAAGAACGAGCTTGAAGACCTCTCGTTTAGATACCTCTACCCCGAGGAATACGAAAAGGTAAAGAGTTTCGTCCAAAAGTTCGGGAAAGAGCTTGAGAGTTATCTAAAGAAATACGTAGTTCCTAAGGTAAAGGAAGCCCTTCGGGCTTACAATATAAACGCGGAGATTCAATACCGTTCAAAGCACCTCTACAGTATATGGGAAAAGACCAAGAGGAAGGGTATAAGGCTTGAAGACGTTCACGACATACTCGGGGTAAGGATAATCGTGAACACGGTTCCCGAATGCTACACAGCCCTCGGAATCGTTCACACCCTCTTTAAGCCCATACCGGGCAGGTTCAAGGATTACATATCCCTACCGAAGCCGAACCTTTACCAGTCGCTCCACACAACGGTGATAGCGGACAAGGGAAGACAGGTGGAGTTTCAGATAAGGACGTGGGAGATGCACGAGAGGGCGGAAAAGGGTATCGCGTCCCACTGGGCATACAAACAAGGGGATACACCCAAAGACACGCACGTATACGCTTGGCTCAGGGAGCTCGTTGAGAGCATACAGGGAAGCGTGAACCCGGGTGAGCTCCTTGAGAACCTAAAGAACAACCTCTTTTCAGAGGAGGTCTTCGTATTTACACCGAAAGGTGACCTCATCGTCCTGCCCAAGGGCTCAACCCCCGTTGATTTCGCCTACAAGATACACACCGATATAGGGAACCACTGCGCGGGGGCGCGCGTAAACGGGAGGCAGGTTCCGCTCAACTACGAGCTGAGGAGCGGGGACGTCGTTGAGATAATAACGAATCCCTCAAAGACACCCTCATACGAGTGGCTGGGTTTCGTAAAGACGACGAGGGCACGCAACAAGATAAAGCAGTTCTTAAAGCAAAAGGAAAAGGAGATATACCTGAACGAGGGAAGGAGGATTCTTGAGAAGATAAGGCAAAAGCTCGGGCTATCGGAAGAGGAGCTTATGAACCGCATACGCCAGAGGATAAGGTTCGGGAAGGAGGAGGAGCTACTTCTCGCCCTCGGAAAGAGGAAGATATCCCCCGCAAACCTCCTTAAGCTCCTACTCCCGAAGGAGAAGCAAAAGACCCAACAAGAGAAAAAGACACAAGCGGTTATAAAGCTTGACGGGCTTGAGCGCCTTCAGCACACCGTCGCGGAGTGCTGTAAGCCGGTTCCGGGGGATGATGTTTTCGGTGTGATTACGAGGAGCAAGGGCTTGGTTCTTCACGAGGCGGGGTGTCCGAACCTAAAGAACGTCCTTCGGGTAAACCCGGCGAGGGTTAAAAAGGTTCTGTGGGAAGGTAGCGGTAGGTTCCCGACCGATATACGCATAACAGCAAAGGACAGGATAGGCTTACTCTCGGATATAGCGAACGCGATATCCCAAGCGGGAGCAAACATACGCTCCTCAAACACGAAGACAAACGAGAGCACCGCCCTGCTTGACTTTACCGTGGAGGTGAGGGACAAAAAGCACCTCCTTGAGGTTTGCGAAAGGATTAAGAGGGTCCAAGGTGTTGAAACCTGCAGGAGGCTCTACAGGTAATCACCTTTTGTATACTTTGACCCTCCTTTCGGAGGGTGATAGAACTTCTATCTCAAGAACCCAGTCGCACCTGTCGTTTCTCTCCTCCCACTCAACCGCGAGTATACCCTCGGGTATCAACTCCGTGTAATCAAAGTCCTTGACCCTGTAGAGGTCAACGTGTATGAGCTTTCCCTTCCTCGTCGGGTATTCGTTCACGAGGACAAACGTCGGACTCCTCACAGCGTAGCCCTCAAGTATACCGAGGGCTTTCGCGAGACCCTTTACGAACGTCGTCTTTCCCGCGCCGAGCTCACCCCTCAAGCACAAAACCTCACCCCTTTTTAGGAGAGGAGCGAGCTCACCCGCGAGTTCCATCATCTCCTTCTCGCTTCTGATTAGCACCTCTTTCACGAGTTTCATTTCTCTTATAATCTTATTCATGAACGTATGGAAGAAGGTTCTGAGCGCCCTTTGTAAGCGGGCGAACGAGGAAAAGAGGGAGCTTTTCGTATTCCGCGCTGATGACAAGCCCGTCGGTGTTTCGCTTTCGGAGGTTTGCTCGCGCGAGCTACCGGATGAAGACGCTAAGCTCGTTGAGTTCCTTCGCAGGAGCGCAACCGGTGAGGTAAACGCGGGTCCCTACGCTGTCTTTATCAGTCCCCTTAACCTCTTTGCGGACGTATACGAGACGGGCAGGGGACGTTTTTTCGGTGATATAACGCTTGAGGGTTTCGGTCTCGGGTTTTTTGAAAACAAGAAGGACGCGGTGGACTTTATGCTCGGTGTGAGGAAGGCTCTCTTGGAGGAGTTTAACCTCCACCTTCACCTCTTTTATACTTAGCCCTCCTCCTTTCCTTGTATACCTCCTTCCTGCACTCCCTGATTATCTTCTTATACTTGTAGTAAACCGAGGGGACGTTTATGGGGAGGTTGTAGTAGCGCTCCAAAAGGAGCATTATGTCCTCCGTGGTCATATACTTGTGATTCCTTATGATGCTCTTTATGTATTTGATTATCCTCGTTTCCCTCATATTACAATGATAAGAAATGAACGAGTTTAAGAAGGTTCTCCTTGAGTGCCAAAGATACCTGAGCGCTGGGGACTACGAGAGGGCGCTTGAGGGTATAAGGAGGCTCTCCGAGCTTTCCCCGAAAGGTCTGAGCGAAGAGGAAGCCCGAGAAGCCCTAAGGCTCATAGATTTCCTCATATCGGAGGTTGAGAAGCGCAGGGACGAGCTTTACGAGAAGCTCGTAAATCACCAAAGGTTTAAAAACTACCTGAGGTAGGTGAGGTGTATATATACGACAGGAACGAGCCCTCACGCGTTTGGCTCCACCTGCACGGTCTCGGGACGGACGTTCAAGGCAGAAAGGTAGAGTTCCTCAGGGAATTCTTCAAGAAAAGCGTTCCTTACTCCTTTTTCGGGATGGATATGGAGTATGAGAAGCACACCACGAGCCTGACGCTTGACCTCCTTGAGGTCCTCTTAGCGGGACTCTCAAGGAAGCACGAGAGCGTAACGATAGGGGCGAGCTCTCACGGCGCTTACGTCGCCCTCAACTACGTAAAGAGAAAACCCCTTTACAACCTAAAGAGATTGGTTCTTCTCGCCCCGTCTTACAACACGCTCACGCTCATGATACAGACCTTCGGTAAAGAGAGGTTAAAACACTGGCTTGAGGGAAAGGCTTCCCTTACCATAAGGGAGGAAGACAGGGAGCTTACATTCCGCAAGGACTGGGCGGTTGACGTAATCAGGAACGATTACGAGATAATAAAGGACGGGCGCGTTGATTTCCCGAAGAAC
>JAADEK010000042.1 GCA_013153455.1 Aquificota bacterium | reverse complement strand
TGTGGGCGTAAGTCAGCCCTTCCTTTGATAGCAGGTTTGCGACAAGGAGGAACTCTTTGTATATGTGGTTCATCGGTTTTTAGGATATTATACCCTGAAGGGGTCGTTTTTAAGGATTTCTTATAGGCATATAATCTTTAGGAGGAGGTGGAGAGATGGGTCAGATGGTTGAATTTGAAAAGAACGGTGTTAAGGTAAGGGGTTACCTCGCGGTTCCCGAGTGGGGGGGACCTGCGGTTTTGGTCTTTCACGAGTGGTGGGGTCTTGAGAGCCCGCTCTCAAATATAAAGGAGATTTGTGAGAGATTCGCTAAAGAGGGATTCGTCGCTTTTGCGCCCGACTTTTACGAAGGAAAGAGCGCGGATAACCCCGACGACGCGGGAAAGCTTATGATGGATATGTTTGAGAACAGGATGGACAGGGTTGATGAGATTTTTAAGGCTTCTGTTGAGTTTGTGAAGGAGTGCAGGTATACATCCCCGAAGAAGGTCGGTATAACGGGTTTTTGTTGCGGTGGAACACTTGCGATGTATTTCGCGGGTAAGTTTCCCTCGCTCGTTGACGCGTCCGTTCCCTTCTACGGGCTTCCCCAACTTACGAAGATAGATACCCAAAATATGTGCGTGCCCATGTTCTTCGTCCTCGCCCAGAGGGACGAGTTTGTAAACAACGACGAGGTCATAGACATAGCGAAGGAGGTTTGGAAGAAGGGCGTTGATGTGAAGGTTAAGGTATACGCGGGTGTCACGCACGCTTTCTTAAACGAAAAGAGACAGGACGTTTACGACCCCTGCAGGGCTAAGGACGCTTGGAACCTAACCGTTTCCTTCTTCAAGGAATATCTGAGCTGAGGGGTTTTTCCTTTCCCTCCTTCCCTCCTAAAAATTCCTCTCGTCCCTCCGATAAAGATAAATGAAAAACCAAAAAGGGAGGTAAAAGGATGGCGACGAGAATTAATTATAACTACGAAGCGTCCGTAACGTATACGAGTCTTAAGCAAACGGAGCGACTGATGAACAAGTCGCTCCTGAGGCTCTCGACCGGTCTTAGGATACTCTCCGCTTCGGACGACGCGTCGGGACTCTTTATAGCGGACCAGCTCGCTCTCGTTTCCGCGGGTCTTGAGCAGGGAAACAGAAATATCCAGTTCGCGATATCCGCGCTCCAGATAGCGGAAGGCGGTGTCGCACAGATATACGACAAGCTAAAGACGATGTATCAGAAGGCTGTGAGGGCTGCTAACGACGTCAACGACGCAAACGCAAGACAAGCCCTCCAGAGGGACATAGAAAACCTCAGGGACGCCATACTGAAGATAGCCCAAGACACGGAGTATAACGGGATAAGACTCCTAAACGGCGGTTTTGCGAACATAAAGATTCACTACGGGGCAAGAGCGTCTCAGGTGATGTCCGTGAGGATTAGCCCCCTTCTCCCCGAACAACTCGGGGGTTACGTAGCGACTCAAACGTCCTCAACCGTAAGCGACCAAACCCAAACACTCACAGCTCTCCTCGGTGCAAACACAGCCTACACCGTTGACAACGGGGACAACCTCTCTTTTACCTTCACCGACGGAACACAGATAACCCTCTCCGCACCCGAGTATCTCGGATACATGCTTGAAGGCACTAACACCTACATCGTTGACGCATCCGCCATAGCGGAAGCGGTAAACAACAACATAGACCTTCAGGCGAAGAACATAAGGGCGAGGGCGGAGAACATATCCGAAGCGGGAAGCGCCTTTGAGGGAAACGTCGTCGTAGGCGAGGGAGACCAAGTCACCTTCAAGATTTACGCGGGGGGTGAACTCGTCTTTAACAAAACCTACACATCCCAGATGACGCTTGACGAGTTCATAGCGGACATAAACGACCAAGCTCAGGGCAAGCTCATCGCATCAAAGGACGCCTCCGGAACAAAACTGATACTCCAAACACCGAACGGCGAGACGATAGCGGTTGAGGTGAACGTGGTCAACGCAAACGGAACCGCGAACGACAGCAGTGTTGACCTCTCCGCAATACTCGCGGGAGTAGCCCAAGGGACAACCGTAGCGGAGGACGCGACCGGCTCCGCGGTAAAGGTTGGGGAGCTTTCCCTTATGGGAACCGACCCCTTTACCGTTGTGAGCACAGACCTCGTATACTTCACAAACGCGACGAGCACAACCTTCGTTTCACTCATGGACATAGACGTGACGACGAACCGCGGGGCTGAGATAGCCCAGATGGTAATCCAGAGCGCGGTAAGTCAGGTTGACACCATACGCTCACAGATAGGCTCGCTTATCCTTGACCTTCAAGCCATATACGACGCTCAAGCGGTAGCAAAGGACAACACCGACAACGCGGAGAGCGTAATAAGGAACGTTGACTTTGCGAAAGAAATGACCGAGTTCACGAAATACCAGATAAGGATGCAGTCGGGCATAGCAATGCTCGCACAGGCGAACACACTTCCCCAGCTCGTTCTACAGCTTCTCAGGTAATCCCTCTCCCCTTTTTTCCCTTTTTAAACCTCGGGGAAGAGGGGTATGAGGATTGAGGGGGGACGAATCCCCTTTGAGAACGAAGAAACCCTCAACAAAACCCAAAAGATTACCGACACATACACACAAAAGAAAGAAAACGACCCTTCGGGTGAAACGAAATACACCGACGTATACATGAAGGTTGAGATAGACGAGGAACTCAGAATCGTGGTCGTCAAGATAATTGACTCAAGAACCGGTGAACTGGTAAGACAAGTCCCCCCCGAGTTTATCGTTGAGCTCCTCAGGCGCATAGAAGGGATTCTCGGCGTCTTTCTTGACAAGAGGGTATAACCATGGCGGGAGAGCTTTACTTTTCCGGACTCACGGGGACATACGATTGGGGAGCTCTCGTTGAGCGCGTTCTCGCCCTGAAGAGCGTCCCCATAACAAAACTTGACGCCCAAAGACAGGAAACCCTCCAAAAGATTCAACTCCTCAGCGGGGTCTCGGAGACGCTCGGTGAGCTTAAGAACCTCCTTGAGGGATTCAACCCCCAAGAAGCCCTCTCCCAAAAGAAAGTAAGCGTTGACAATCCGGAGGTAGCGAGCGTAAGCGCCTCGTCCCAAGCCCCTCCCATAAGCTTCACGCTTGAGGTTCTCTCCGTAGCGAGCACGGAGATGCTCCTCTACGGGACCGGCTTTTCCTCCCTTGAGGAAACACTCGGAAAGGACACACTCCTTACGCTCCGCTACTACAAGGATACGACCTCATACGAGGAGTTCACGATTGAGCTCTCCGCGTCGGACACGCTCGGTGATATAGTGAGGAAGATAAACGAAGCTCAAGAGCTCGTCAGGGCTTCGGTCTTCTTTGACGGAAGTAGATACAAACTCCTTCTTTCGGAGGTCTCTCCCGAAAGCTCAAGCGTTGAGACCGCAACCGACCTTTCTGTGAAGGTAATACACCTCATAGGCGAGCTACCCCCGCA
Organism: Aquificota bacterium; assembly: GCA_013153455.1. Taxonomy (GTDB): domain Bacteria; phylum Aquificota; class Aquificia; order Aquificales; family Aquificaceae; genus Aquifex. The sequence continues at coordinate 4,299 of JAADEK010000042.1, read as the reverse complement.
GATAGGGACAAACACCCTCCTTCAGGGAGCGAGAAACGCGAGCGTAAGACTCGGGAACGGGGAACCGATACAAAGCGCGGGAAACACCTTTGAAAACGTCATAGAGGGGATAACGATAAGCGTAAAGAGCGTAGGGACCGCGAGCGTGAAGGTTGAAGAGAGTCTTTCCGAAGCTGAGAGCTTTCTGTCGCGTTTTGTTGAGCTTTACAACGAGCTTGTAAGGAGCGTTCGGGAGCTTACGCTCGGGAGGGGAGCGCCGTTTTCCGGGGAGGGGGCGCTTAGGGAGATTGCTTTCGGGCTTTCGGACGCTGTTTTGCCCCTCCTTGAGCTCGGTGTCGTTGAATACAAGGAGGACGGGAGCGTCTCCGTAGCCCGACCCCTTTCGGAGGTCGGGGATAAGGAGGAGATTCTCTCCGCGCTTTCGCGCTTCCTCGGGGAGGCTTCCTCGGTCGTGTCGGGGGGGTGGGATGCCCTGTCGGAGCTTCGGGAGCTTCTTGAAGACAGGGCGGAGCGCATAGGGGAGAGGATTGAGATTCTATCGGAGCGCCTGAGGCGCGAAGAGGAGCTCCTCAGGAGGCGCCTCGGACTTCTTGAGAGCTTTATGAGCTACGCGAGCGATATAAGGGCTCGTCTTTCGGACTTCGTCGTTTCTCTCTCTGAGATGAGCGGAGGGAAGTGATGAGGAGCGTTGCGGACGTATACCTCAAGAACATGGTTGAAGGTGCTTCACCACTTTCTCAGGTCATAATGCTCTACGACAAGGCTATAGAATGCCTTGAGAGGGCGATTGAGCTTCAGGACTCCCGAGACAAAAAGGAATACGTCCTCCTTATAGACAGGGTTTACGATATCGTGAGCGCCTTGAGGGCTTTCTTGAACCGTGAAAAGGGGGGTGAGATAGCGAAGAATCTCTACACGATATACACGGTAATACTGAGCGTTTTGGTCAGGCACGACAAGACGCGCGAGGAGCTCCTTAAGGTTTTAGAAATACTGAAGGAGCTCAGGAGCGCGTGGGCGGAGATACAGGGCTAAGAGCAGAGTCTCTCAACGGTAGCCTCACCGCTTTTGGTCTTCAGGGTTTTTCCTTCCTTTGCGCGCTCGCGAAGGACGTATCCGAGCGCGTATTCGGAAATCGGTGATACGGAGGTGATGAGCCCTACCTTCTTCCCGTCATCAAGGAGTTCCTCCCCCTCCTTTGCTCCCGAAAGCTTCAGGAGGGCGAGCGCTCTGGGTGTCCTTCCCTTGAAGTGAACCCTCGCTATGGCTTCCTGACCCACGTAACAGCCCTTTGTGAAGCTTATCGCCTTTTGTGCGAGTCCCGCTTCAAGGGGTGAAAAGCCTTCCCTCAGCTCTTTCCCGAGCTTCGGGACGCAGTTTCTTATCCGTTTGTCCTCAAACTCTTCCTCCGAAGGCTCACCGGGAGGGAGGTATCTCATCAACTCCTCCTTTTTTCCGAAGATTTCATAGCCTTTCTCACCGACCCTGAGGGGGTTTGAGGCGAGGAACAGCTCATCCCCTACCTTTTCTATACGGAAGTCTTGAGGAATTACGCCGAAGGCGTCTTTTACGAAATCCTCAGAACCTTCTCCCCATATAAATACGTGCTCATAAGAGAGGGGCTTTAGGTATACGCGCAGGGATAGCTTTCTTTTGTTTAGGTCGTTGAGGACTTCCTCGCTCGGTCTTGACGTGTCAAGTATGTAGTGGTCGTCTATTTTGTAGACGAACAGCTCGTCAACGGGTGCTCCGTTTTGTTTGAGCATCAGGTTGTAGTTAAAGGTATAGGGGCGGAGGGAGCGAACGTCGTTCGTCAGGAGTCCTTGAAGGAAGTGCGTGTGTTCCTCTTGGGCGCTCATTCCGCGCATTTGGAGTTTCAGTTTCTCTCCTTCTACTTTTATCTTGGGGCGGTTGAGTTTTACCCATTTCATAACCAATACATAATATCACCCTCTGTGTTGGGTGGTTCTATGCCCCTTAGCATAAGTTTTGTTATCTTGTCCGCCCAGTTTGTGGTGGCGGGGAGGCGCGTGGGTTGAAAGGACGCGTAGTTGAGGAGTGTAAGGCTCAGGATTGCGGACGCGTGTTCTTCTACGGGCATCTCCCCGTAGACCTTCCTGACGAGTATGGGGTTGTGCGTGCCCGTGTATAGGTTGTTATACGTCGCGAGGATTAGTGTGTTTTGTCCGAGTTTGTAGTAGTGCCCCTTTATGAGTTTTCCGCCGAAGAATCTCGGGTTTTCCCTCTTTACTATCTCAACGAGCTCAACGGGAAAGTTGTAGTTGTTTGAAAAGAGTATGAAGTTCCTTATCTCGGAGCGTGTGAACCTCCCGTCCCTGTGAATGACTACGCGTTTCTTCCCTTCGGGAAACGTTTGTGAGAGGAAAACAAACAGCTCCTCTATAGCTTTCTTTGTTATCTCTTCTCCCGAGTGGCTTGAGGTTATCTTGTATCGGAGGAAGGTGCCGTCGGGGAGGAATATCTTCGTGAAGGAAGCGGAACGAAGGACTTTCCCTTTGTGTGTTTTCCTGCTCGCGTCGTATCCTACGAATACGTCTCCCGCTTTGAGCCTTCCCGCGAGCTTGTAGGGGACGTTTCCGGTTTTTGCGAGGACTTGCTCCGCGACGTTTGTGACTATAAAGTCAAGCCCGCTCTTTGTAAGCGTTTTGTTGAGGACTATCTGGGATGGGACGCCTTTTGCGAGGAGTTGTGTCTTTACAAAGTCGTAAAGGAGAAGCTCCTCGTATGGGTTAGCCTTCTCATACTCGTCAAGGAAAGCTATCACGAGGTCTTTTTCGTAAAAGTGTTCCATCCTCTTAGTGAGTTCCCTCTTTGCTTCCTGTCTGGTTCTTGCGACGATTGTTGTCGTATCGGTGATGTTCAACTCTATACCTTTCTCGGAGAGGAAGTTCTTGAGTTTGTTAAGGAAGGCTTTCCTCCTCAGCTCACCCTTACCGCTTACGCTCTTTTCTACCGTTATCACGCCCGCGTCTATGCGCTCTTTTTTTGTGAAGGGTGTGCAGGCTTGGAGGAATTTCCTCATGTTTGTGAATATCCGGCTCTTTTTGCCCTTTTTATCCGTGAGCGTGTTGAGGTAATCAATCGTGCCGTCGCTCCTTTCTTCGGTTTGTTTTATATCCCAGCTGTAAGCCCTCAGGTGGCTCGCGTAAAGTTTTACGATGCTCCTTATGAGCGAGAGGCGCTCGGAGGGGCTCAGCTTTACCTTAGGAAGGAGGTAAAGGAGTTCTTTCTCGTCAAAGTCGTCAAGGTCAATAACTACTTTAAGTATGAACGCGGGGTATACGTATCCACCGCTCAGTTTTACGATATACGTTCTTTCCCTCAGGCGTGGGTCTTGAGCGAGGCGCTCCCAAGCCCTTCTCGTTATCTCGTGAACCGATATTCGGGCTTTTTGCTTGAAGAACTCCTCATCAAATTCTTCCGCCCTCGTTATCCCCTCAACGCTTGCGCTGAACTCAAGTCTCATGGGTTTTACGCGCAGATTCCGAAGCGGTATACCCTTTTCAAGTAGCTCCTGAAGGGTTTCACCCGATACGATTCTGTGCCTTACGTCAACCTGAAGGAGTAATTTCTCGTCCGCCTTCCTTACGCGCTCCTTTATCTCGGGTATTAAGTAAGCTTTCCCGTGGCGCCAGCTCACTTGAAGCTCTTCTTTGTGTTTCCTGTAGTAGTAAGCGAGCCAGAGCCTCTTTACGTCCCTCAGCTCAACGCTGTCCCGAAAGAGCTCCTGCGCTTCCCTCGCGCTCTCAAATCCGTCTATCCTCTCCGTTCCCGAGCTCTTTAGGATGTATAACTTGTCACCCTCTGTGGTGATTGGGACGCTCGTCTTTGATACGCTCCCGAGGACGTAAAAACGCTCACCCCTTCTGAAGACGGGTCTTCTGAGCGCACGTGAGAGCCTGTATCGGACTTTACTCGCTTCGGAGGGCGGGACTTGGGGCTTGCTCTCAAATACGGTGAACTTAGCCTTTTGAAAGGAGAAGTTAAGGGGGTATAGGTTAAGGAGGACTTCCTTACTCATAACCTCATGAAGTCTAATATTATCTTCTTGTGGTCAAACACGAGGCGAGAGAGGGGAATCTCCTCAAGTTTGAAGACCTTTACCTCCTTCGCGTCGCTTCCCGCTTTCGGCTCACCGCTCGCATCCCCGACCCAAACGACGGAAACTACGTGAGCGCGGGGGTCTCTGCTGGGGTCCGAATACACACCCAGAAGTCTCGTAAGCTTCACATCAAGTCCTGTCTCTTCCTTCATCTCCCTCACCGCTGCGTCCTCAAC
>JAADEK010000084.1 GCA_013153455.1 Aquificota bacterium | reverse complement strand
CGTTTTCCGGAGATATGCTTCATAAACAACACGCTCGGGACGTTGAACTTCGGTCTTTACAAGGGACTGAGGAAGTTAAAAGGGGAGGACGTCCTCGTCGTTGACGGGGGAAAGAAGCTCGCGGAGGAGAAACTCAGGAAACTCCCCATAACGGACAAACCGTCCATACTCCTCAAAAAAGGAAGCTGGGAGGGTCTCGCATACATCCCGAAAAGGGAAATCTACTACGTTGTCAAGAGCCTTGAGAGAACGCTTGAGGACAGTATAACGAGGGCTTTTGCCCTCTTAAAAAATTCTTATGGAATTAATTACGTAGCGTTAGATATATCAAATTGATGGTAGACCCCGATATACTCCTCATTTCGTTTGTGGACACCATAGAGGGTGTGAAGTCCCTCATAGGTGAAAGAGGAGCGGGAGCGGTTCTCAGGGAAGCGGGGCGCCACAGCGGTCCCAAGCTCCTTGAGAGTCTGATAGGACAGCTTCCCGAGGTTCTTGACACCGACCGCGCCCTTGAAAGAACGCTCAGCATACTCAGGGAGCTCGGCTTTGCGGAGGAGCTTACCAAAAACGGCAAAGAAATAATCGTAAAAAACGACGTCTTCACGGAAGCCATAAGGGGCGAGGTAAACACATCGTCGCCCGTGGTCCTTTTTCTTGCGGGTCTAATAGAGGGTTTTGTTCAGTTTATGTCGGGAGAGAGGGTATCCCTCAAAGCGACCGAGGCGAGAAAGGGCTTCCTCAGATACACACTCTGCTGATTAGTCCCCGACCTCAAGGAGAGCGACGCTCTCTATGTGATACGTTTGGGGGAAGTTATCAACGAGCTTAACCGAGGAAAGCCTGTAGCCACCGCGCGTAAGTATCCTCAAGTCCCTCGCGAACGTCGTGGGATTACAGGAGATGTATACGATGCGCTCGGGCTTGTTCTTCAAAAGTAATTCTATCTCTTCTTTCAAAAGACCGCTTCGCGGTGGGTCAAGAACTATAAGGTCAAAAAGCTCACCAACGTGTCTCTTCAGATACTTGTATGCGGTAGCCTCCGTAAATATCACGTTCTCACGGTTGTTTATCCTCGCGTTGTATTCCGCGTCCTTGACAGCGGAAGGGTTCGCGTCCGCCCCCTCTATGAAGTTTCCCCTCTCCGAGAGCGGAATCGTGAAAAAGCCCACACCGCAGTGAAGGTCAGCCCCCTTCCTGTAGGTGCCCGACTTTTCAAGAACCTCACCAACGAAGTCCTCCCAAAGCGTGTAATTGACCTGAAAGAAGCTGTCGTTACTCACGCGAAACTTCCACTTCCCTACGTCCATAAAGACGTGCTCCCTCCCTACTTTGTAGCGCTTCACGAGCGTGTTTGCGAGCTTCCCGTAGTTCCCAATCCCCACAACCCAATCGGGAAAGAGGTCCTCAAGGAACTCCTTAAGAAGCGACTCGTCGGTGTGGGTTATACTCACAAACTTCAGGATAGCCTCATCGCGCGTCGGTGAATACTGAACGTGTATCTCCTGAAGGTCGGAGACCGCCCTGATAGCCTCACGAAAGAGGGGTATGAGGGTGTTTACCTTCTCGTGAACGAGGAGGCACTCGTTTATATCAACGACCTCTTTCCTGTCCCACCTGTAGAACCCTATCCTTTGGTCTTGAACCTTAAACTGAACCCTTACGCGGTAATTGAACTCCTTCTTTGAAGGAAGCTCACCCTCGTAATTAACATCCCCGAGCTTCCCTATCCTCTTTAGGGTCTCAAGGAGTATCTCCCTCTTTGCCCTTACCTGCTCCTCGTAGGTGATGTGCTGAATCTGACAACCACCGCACTCCCCGTAATAAGGGCAAGGGGGCTCACGCCTCGCGGGAGAGGAGAGGACCACCTTCCTGACCACCGCCTCAAGGAAGTCCTTCTTTTCTTTTATCACCTCCGCGTCAACTATCTCCCGCGGGGATGCGAAACGAACGAAGACGGTCTTTCCGTCCAACTTCGCAAAACCGTAACCGCCGTATACGAGCTTCTCTACGTTAAGCCTCAGGAGCTTGCTCATCTTGCTTCTGCCTGAGCTGTTCAAGCTTCTCAAAGTCTTTAACGGATAAAACGTCTATATGCCAACCCGTCAATTTTGACGCGAGCTTTACGTTTATCCCCCTCTTTCCTATGGCAAGAGAGAGCTCCTCCTCCGGAACCGCGACCTCCGCCCTCTTTTCGTAAGTAAAGAGCCTTATCTTCTCCGGATGCGAGGGAGCCAAAGCCCTCTTTATCAGCTCCGCTATGTCATCACTCCACCTGATTACGTCTATCTTCTCACCCCCGAGCTCCTCCGATACCTTCTGTATACGCATACCCTTAAGACCGACCACTATACCGACGGGGTCCATCTTCATCTCCTTTGAATCAACCGCGACCTTCGCCCTCTCGCCCGGTATGCGCGCGACCGCCCTTATCTCTATAAGACCCTCCTGAATCTCGGGAACCTCTTGCTCTATTAACTTTCTCAAAAAGCGCGGGTGCGTGCGCGAAAGAACCAAAAGGGGCTCACCCCTGTGCTTCCTTACCTCGTAAAGCAAAGCCTTAACCTTATCACCGGGTTTGTAACTCTCGCCGGGGAGTTGTTCCCTCTTTGGGAGAAGCGCGTCTATCTTCCCGAGGTCTACGATAACGTCCCCGCCCTCAAGAGCCTTCCTCACTATCCCGTAAACAATCTCACCCTCAAGCTCCTTAAACTCAAGAAAACCCCTCTCTTGCTCCGCCTTCTCAAGCTCCCTGAAGAACTCCTCCTTAGCCGCGAAAGCAGCTATACGGTTCACATCCTCCGGCGATATATCAAGGGGTAGCTTTACCTTTTTACCCCCCTTTTTCCTGACGACGTAAACCTTTATCCCCTCGTCCGTGAACTCAACGTCAAGCTCATCCTTTATCTTCTTATCCTTCTTTATGGCGGTGGCGATGGCGTTCTTAAGAGCCTTTTCAACAACCCTCTCGGGTAGGTCGTGCTCCTTTGCGACCTGCTCTATCAGCTTCTCTATCTCGCTTTTTACCATCCCTCAATCTCCAATCTTCCCTTTGCTATCGCGGAAAAGGGTATGTGGAGGACCGAGCCCTTTTCCTTGTCGCGAATATCTATTATACCGTTTCTAACATCCTCTATATACCCGACCACCTCACGCTTACCCTCTATGGGTTCCTTCAGTATCAACTTCGCGAGCCTTCCCCTGAAAAAGTCGTAATGCTCGGGCTTCGTAAGGGGTCTCGTGAGACCCGGTGACGTAATCTCAAGAAGGTAAGAAAAGGGTATGAGGTCCTCAACATCAAGCAGGGCGCTTACCTTCCTGCTTATATCCTCGCAGTCCCTTATGGTTATACCGCCCTCCTTATCCGCTATAATCCTCACAACCCAACCCCGAGCCTCGGGTTTAAACTCAACGTCAAATAAACGAAAACCCATACCCTTAACTATAGGCTCTACAAGTTCCTTTATCTTTTTTTCAATCCCTTCCCTATCTATTTCCATACTTATTATTTTGTATCTTAAAGAATAATAATAGGGCGCCCCTTTTCACACCCCCAAAATTAAAAATCCTTGATTTTCAGGCATTTCCCGAGATTTTATCCACAGGTTATCCACAATTTTTTCGCAAATGCTTCACGGAACGAAACTTTTAAATCACGAAAATGGCCACTTCTATAAGGAACTTATGAAACTTTCCACAAGTTATCCACATTTATCCACAATCCCGTCTTAAGTGCTTTACACCGCGTATATTTTCGCGCACAGGAATGAAACGCTCTATAAAGGACTTACGAACTTTCCACAATCGGGATGTGGATAACCCGTGAATTACGAAAAATAACGGTCTATAAATAACTTACGATGTGGATAAAGCATTCTTCTTTCCTTTGATTTTCAACGACCCCCTTCGGGGGTGTGGATAAAGACAATTTTTATGTGGATAGATGTGGATAAGTTGTGGATAAATTGTGGATAAGTTGTGGATAAAAGGTGTCTCTTGTGCCTGATTTTCAAGGGCTTCTCAGGGGGTAAGAGGGGGTATATCTTTAATAACTTGGTATGGAGAAGTTCGTTGATAAAGCGAAAATCTACGTCAGGGCAGGAAAGGGCGGGGACGGAGCGGTAGCCTTCCTGAGGGAGAAGTTCAGACCGCGCGGAGGACCCGCGGGAGGGGACGGAGGAAAAGGAGGGGATGTTATACTCGTAGCGACCTCTTCCAAGCACACACTCCTTGACTTCAAGTATAAGACCCATTACGTGGCTAAAAACGGGGAGCCCGGGAAGGGCAAGAAGATGCACGGGAGAAAGGGTGAAGACCTTATCATATACGTTCCCGTCGGAACGGTTGTAAAGGACGCAGTAACGGGCGAGGTAATCTGCGACCTCACAAGGGAAGGACAGCGTTGCGTTGTCGCGCGCGGGGGCAGAGGAGGGCGCGGGAACGCCCGATTTGCCACCCCCACGAACCAAGCGCCCACATACGCGGAAAAGGGTGAGCCCGGGGAAGAAAGGTGGCTCATACTTGAGCTCAAAACCATAGCGGACGTCGGGCTCGTAGGATTTCCGAACGTAGGAAAATCAACACTTCTGTCAAAGCTCACGAGGGCAAACCCGAAGATAGCGAACTACCCCTTTACAACCCTGAGCCCTAACCTCGGGGTTATGGAGCTTGACGAAACCAGAAGGCTCGTAATAGCGGACATACCCGGTCTTATAGAAGACGCTCACAAGGGTGCGGGTCTCGGGCATGAGTTCCTCAGGCACGTTGAGAGAACGAAACTCCTCGCGCACGTCCTTGACCTTTCGGACTTCAGGGAAAGGGAACCCGTTGAAGCCTTCAACGCCCTTAACAAAGAGCTAAGGCTCTACAGCGAAGAGCTCGCGAGAAAACCGCAAATAATCGTCGGGAACAAGATAGACTCCCTTTCGGACCGCTCTCTCCTCCAAGAGCTGAAGGAATACTTCCGTAAGCTCGGATACGAGTTTTACCCCGTTTCCGCGCTCACGGGGGAGGGTCTGAAGGAGCTCAAGGAAGCCCTCTGGAGGAAGTTTCAGGAGATTCAAAAAGAGCAATCTCCCGAAGGAGCCTGAGCTTGTGCTTCTTCCCCTTGCCCGGGGGTATGTAGCTCCTCCCGAGCCTGAGACCTACCGCGTATCCTCGCTCCATCAGCTCTGAGATAAGATAAGAAAGCGCGCGCAATCTCTCCTCGGTATCCCCCTCAACGCTCTCAAGCGAGAGAACGAGGGAAGGACTTTCGCGCGAGAGCATGTCCTTTACCTTTAGCGTGTCGCTCTTTGCGGAGAGCTTCCAGTGTATGAGCTTCATAGGCTCGTTTGTGTAATCCCTTACATCCTTTACCTCCTCGTAGCCTTTCCGAAGGAGGGAAAGGGGAGTTTCGGAGCCTTTCTTCTCACCCGAAAGCGAGCGCAACCTCGCCTTTTTAGGTTTCGGGAACACAACGAGGTTCACCTTCACGTCCGCAAAGTAAAAGCGCGTAAACATACCGAGGGGAAAGTCGGAGCTAACCTTGAGCCTCACCTTTTCGTAAAGCCCCCTCCTTTTGAAGACGAACCTGAGGTAAGCGCTCCGAGCCTTACCCTCAACCGTCGGGAAAACAACCCTATCGTCTTTAGACTCAACCGATATAAGAAAGGAAGGAAAACGCCCCTCCTTCCTCACCGACAAAAGAGCCTTCACCGGCTTTCCCTCGTATACCTCGTCCGGAAACCTGACCGAAACGGATATATTCCTCAGGTTCATAAGGGAAACAAAACCCGAAATCAGCATACCCGAAAGGAGGTATGAGACAACCATGTAAAGGAGGTTGTTTCCCGTGTTAACCGCTGCGATTCCGAGGAGAATCGTGAGGGCTATTAGGACCTTCCCTCCCCTATTTACCTTGACCTTCATCCCTTTGCTTCCTCAACAAACTGTCCCCCAAAAGGTTAAACCCGAGGACTGTTAAAAATATAGCCACACCCGGGGAAACGAGCCAAGGGAACGACGAGAGAACGTTTATATTCTTCACATCCGAAAGCATATTACCCCAGCTCGGCTGGGGTTCCTGAATCCCGAGACCCAAAAGGGACAAAGAAGCCTCACCGAGTATAAAACCCGGAACAGCCATCGTAGCGGAAACGATTAGGTAAAAATACGTATTCGGGAGGATATGACGAAAGATTATACGAAGTGAGGAAGCCCCGTATGTCTTCGCCGCGAGGACGAACTCCCTCTCCCTGAGGGAAAGAACCATACCCCTCACAACCCTCGCCAAGGGTGCCCACCCGAGGAACGAAAGTATAAAAACAATCATGAGAAAGACCTGAGCGCTTGACAGCTCAAGAGGGAAAACCGCCCTTAAGGAAAGGAGGAGGTAAAAAGCGGGGATGGACATAAGAACCTCAACGAGCCTCATGAGGAGCGTATCCACCCTTCCCCCGAAGTATCCGGAGATACCTCCCACAAGGGCGCCGAGGAAAAACGTCGTAATTACACCGACCAAAGCGACACCGAGGGAATACCTCCCTCCGTAAAGAAGGCGCGAAAATACATCCCTCCCCAACTTGTCCGCCCCGAGCAGATAAACCCGACAGGGTTCCTCAACGCTAAAGAGCTTAAAACCGTAAGGTGTTTTTGTGAAAAACTTGAGCCTGCAGGCGGTGCTTTTGTCCTCCCTGTAAACCTTAAAAAGAGGGTCAACGAGCTCATACTTGTATACGAAAGGAAATGTAAGCTTCCCGTCTTTGAAGATATGTATGCGCGTCGGGGGGTGGTATGGGGCGGAGCGGTTCTGAAGGTCGTAAGGATAGGGAGCGAAGAAGTCCGCAAACAAAACGAGAACGGATATCAAAGATAACAAAGAGAGAGAGAACTTCAAACTGAACATACCTCAGTCCCAATACCCGAGTTTCAGGGAAAGCTCAAGAGCCACCTCCTTGAGAAGTGGCTTCAGCTCGTTCTCTATTTTATCAAGTCCGAGACGGTATATAGGCGCGAGGACTTCTATGGCGCCTATCGGCTTTCCCATGTAGTCCCTAACGATACAAGCGCCACCCGCGAGCTCCGTCTCGGTGTTATACTCGTAGTCAAAGACAAAGCCCTCAGAGCCGAGAACCGCGCGCCTCAGCGCCTTCGCGGAAGCGGTTGATGAGCTGAGGGAAAAACGCTTCCCGAGCCTTGACTTTACCTTAACCGGCTTTATCGTCTCCTCTTGGGCTACGTAGACTATATACTCCTTTTTGTCGTCAAGTATGGCGAGGTTCACCGTCTCGCTCAACTGAAACCTCAGGTTCTTCAGGACGGGCTCCGAGAGCTTTATAAAGGGGTTTTTTTGTATGTAGCCGTATCCGAGCCTTACCGCGTTCACGGCGAGCTTATACTTATCCGTCTCCTCGTCCTTCTCAACAAGTCCGTGCTCCTCAAACGTTATAAGCGCACGAAATACGTTATTTTTACTGAGATTTAAACTCTGGCTTATCTCCGTCACCCCAGCCTCCCCCTTTTCCATGAGATACTCAAGAACCATAAAAGCCTTTTGAAGGGTTTTCATAGAGAAACATTTTACCCTCTTTGGTTTTATAACAAGAACGCTTCGCGTTTTAAAATCTTGACACAAGAAAATACCGAGCTTAAAATTACGTCATACCCACGGAGGTAAGCCATGGATAAAACACCGTTTGAAAACGTCTACTACTGGGAAGGGAAAGCAAACATCCCCCAAGAAGGAAGCTTTATAAAGCTAAAGGAAGACAAGACGCTTGACGTCCCTCCGAACCCGATAATCCCCTTCATAGAAGGAGACGGAATAGGACCCGAAATCACGCAAGCTATGCTCCTAATCATCAACGAAGCGGTAAAGAAGGCATACGGGGACGAAAGAAAGATATACTGGGTTGAGCTCCTCGCGGGAGACAAAGCGGAAGAAAAAACCGGGGAACGCCTGCCCCAAGA
>JAADEK010000041.1 GCA_013153455.1 Aquificota bacterium | reverse complement strand
GAACCTCTCAACCGTCCTCTCCACGACCTCGTAGTAGCTTTCCTCCCTTGAAAGGTCCGCGCGTATGGGCAAAACCTCCCTCCCCGTTCTCCTTCCGAACTCAGAGATTTCAAAGACCGAAGACTCTTCGGAACGATAAACGACCGCAAGGTATTAATTGTATACCCATACACGGAGAAGAGGTATAATATAGGTGCCAGAAACGGGATTAAGGAGGTTGTTAAACAGCCAGAACCCTGTTTACCTCCTCAACGGAGGTTATTCCCTTCTTTACCTTAAGAAGACCGTTCTGGTAAAGCGTTCTCATGCCCTTTTCTATTGCCTTCTTCCTTATCTCGTCGTGCGTCGCTCCGCGTATTATCAGCGTCTTTATCTCGTCGTCAACTTCAAGTATCTCGTGAACCGCGGTTCTTCCCTTGTATCCGGTAAAGTTGCAGTGCTCGCATCCCCCCTCCTTTGCTTTGTAAATCGTGATATCCTCCGAGGGGTCCGATATAAGACCGAGCTGAAGGAGGAGGTCTTTCGGGAGCTTTGCTTCTTGCTTACACTTTGGGCATAGCTTCCTGATTAGCCTCTGGGCTACTACGAGTATGAGCGAGCTTCCGACCAAGAAAGGCTCTATGCCCATATCAACGAGACGGGTCACCGTCGTCGGGGCGTCGTTTGCGTGAACGGTTGAAAAGACGAGGTGACCGGTAAGGGAAGCCCTTATAGCTATCTCCGCGGTTTCGGTATCACGAATCTCACCCACGAGTATGATGTCCGGGTCCTGACGGAGAAAAGCCCTGAGGACGTTTGCAAAAGTAAGCCCTATCCTCTCATTTACCTGAACCTGATTTATACCGGGTATTGATACCTCAACGGGGTCCTCAACGGTTAGGATATTGACATCCGGGGTGTTTCTCTCCATAAGGGAGGCGTAAAGGGTCGTGGTCTTACCGCTCCCGGTCGGTCCCGAAACGAGTATCATACCCCACGGCTTCCATATAGCCCTTCTGTATTTTTGCAGGTCGTCGGGTTCAAAACCGAGGTCCTCAAGCCTCACCCTCAGGTATTTCTCCGCTTCTTGTATACGCATAACGATTTTCTCTCCGTAGACAGTGGGAACGGTGGAAACACGGAGGTCTATCTTCTTTCCCTTTACGTTTACCCTTATCCTCCCGTCTTGGGGCTTTCTTTTCTCGGATATGTCCATCTTCGCCATTATCTTTATGCGCGTTATGAGACCGTCCTTTACACCGGGCGGAAACTCACGAAACACGCGAAGAACACCGTCAATACGGAAGCGAACCAAAAGCTTCGTCTCTTGTGGCTCAACGTGTATGTCCGACGCATCCCTGACGACCGCCTCGTATATGATTAGGTTCGCGAGCTTTACTATGGGCGCAGCTTCCGCGCTCTCTATCGCCTCCTCAAGCGAGACCTCCTCGTCCACCTCGTCTATCGTTATCTCGTCGGAAGGTATCTCCTCAAGTATCTCCGAAACCTTCGGGAAGAGTTCGTCAAGCGCCTTCGCTATAACGGAGGGAGGAGCGTAGTAGGGGACGACTTGCATCTTTGTGATGAAGCGAAGCTCGTTAATCATGTCCTGATTGTAGGGGTCAAACGTGTAGATGTATATCCTGTCTTTCTCAAGTTTGAAGGGTATTACCTTATACTTCTCTATTACGTTCCTCGGTATGGCGTTCAGAGCGTCCGCGGGTATTGAGCTGACGTCTATGTGCTCAACCACGCGCTTTGGCATCTGTTGTTTGAAGAAGCTCGTTATCTGTCCCTCGCTCAGTATACCGAGCCTTATGAGGGCTTCTATGGGGTCTTCGTTTTCCTCCATGCGCCCTATGATGCTTGATATGTCCCTTTCCTTTATAAAACCCGTCTTTGAGAGAAGGGACAGGAACCTCAAAACCCTTTCCCTATCCATAACTCTCCTCTTCCGAGGGAAACTCCCCTTTTTCTATATCCATTTTATAAGCCCGAAGGGCTTCTTTTATCAACTTAGCACCCTCAAGGTATCTCCTAACGAACTTAGGTTTAAAATCCTCAAAAAATCCGAGAAGGTCGTGAAAAACGAGAACCTGCCCGTCGGTGTATTTCCCCGCACCTATCCCTATCACTATACTTTTTGAGTTTTCCCAAAGCTCCCTCGCGAGGGAAGATGGAACGCTCTCAAGGACTATCATAAACGCACCCGCGGACTCAAGAGCCTTGAAGTCTTCCCTTAGCTTCCTTTCTTCCTCCTCGCTCCTTCCCACGACCCTCGGCTTTCCGAAGACGTTTATACTTTGGGGTGTAAAACCTATATGACCCACGACGGGTATGCCCGCGCGCGTGAGCCTGTAGACCGTCTCCGCTATCTCCTGCCCTCCCTCAAGCTTTACCGCTTTTGCCCTCGCTTCCTTTATCACGCGCGCGCAGTTCTCAAGCGCTTGCTCCGGTGAGACCTGATAGCTCATAAAGGGCATATCCGCTATAACGAAGGCGTTCCTCGCCCCCCTCACGACGCACTTGGTGTGGTATATGACCTCCTCAAGGCTCACAGAGAGGGTGTCCGGTTCACCCTTCACAACCGTCCCGAGGGAATCCCCCACGAGCAGGCAGTCTATACCGACCTCATCGCATAGCTTCGCACTCCAGTAATCGTATGTGGAAACCATACTTATCTTCTTTCCCTCTTCCTTTTTCTTAAAGAGGGTTCGGAGGTTGACGGGCATATATTACAAATTTAATTCCTTAATCCTTCCCTTGAGGAATTCCCAGCTCCAAGCGCGAGCCTCCGTGAGCGGAAGGCGCTTGTTTATATGCTCCTCGTAGCCCTCCACCCAAACCCACTCCCCGTCGGTAAGGAGCTTAAAGTTCTTAGTCCTACCAGCCCACTGCCAATAGTTGTGAGGCGTTATACCTATAGCCCTCTTGAACAGCTCAAGCTCCTCCTGCGTAAGCTCCCTCACACCCTTCTCTTTTACTTCCTCCTTATCTTTCTCCTTCTTAAGAAACGCGGAAAAAAGCTTTCTTAACATAATTAAAAGAGTATATACGATGATAGGGAAGGAGTTTGAGAGCCTCGTCAGGAAACTAAAGGAAGGTATACGCTCCCGAAGGGGGGAGCTAAAGCTTGAGAAGCTAAAGAGGGGAAGATTTGCGGAGGAGTTCAATCTGCACCTCCGCCTGTCGGGAAGACCGCTTTTGGTTGTGAAGGCTTTTCTCGGGAGGAGACCCCACTGGAGACCGTGGGCGGAGGTAATGTGCGTAGCGGACGGGGATTTTTGGTCTTCGGAGGAAGAAAGAAAGATATACGACCTCCTTTCGGAGGTATTTGAAACCCTTTTCGTTGAGTATTACAACGATAAGGCTACCGCGAGGGAGCTATCGCGAGGCGTCCCTCCCGCGCTCTCAAGACTCGGGTATGAGCTCCTGAGGCGCGGATACACATACTTCCGGGACTGGTATATACCTGAGGGTCTTATGGAGGGAGGGCACAAATTGCAAGCTCAAAAACCGAGAAACGAGGAAGCAAAGCTAAAGCACATAAAACGCATACACGAGGAGCTTTCTTCCTTCCTTCGTTCCTGCTCGGACGAAGAGCTAAAGGAGAGGGTTCTCAGCAGGTGGAGGGATTGGAAATCTCTCATGGGTTAATATTAATTCTTAATGTTCAAAAAGGTTTTAATAGCGAACAGGGGTGAGATAGCGGTAAGGGCGATAAGGGCGTGCAGGGAGCTCGGTCTCAAGACCGTAGCGGTTTACTCCGAGGCGGACAAAAACAGCCTTCACGTTGAGCTCGCGGACGAAGCCATATGCATAGGACCTCCCGACCCAGCCCGCAGTTACCTTGACATACCGAAAATCATGGCTGCCCTTGAGGTAAGCAAGGCGGACGCGGTATACCCCGGATACGGTTTTTTGTCCGAAAACCCGAAGTTTGCGGAAATCGTAGAAAGGAGCGGAGCGAAATTCATAGGTCCGCGCTCGGAGGTTCTCGCGAAGATAGGGGATAAGGTGGTTGCGAAAAAGGTCGCAAAGAAGGTGGGACTGCCCCTCGTGCCCGGGAGCGACGAGCCCCTTGAGTTTGACCAAGCCCTGCGCCTCGCTTCCCGCATAGGCTACCCCGTAGTAATAAAGGCTGCGTCGGGGGGCGGAGGAAGGGGTATAAGAATCATCCACAACGAAAAGGAGCTGAGGGAAAAGTTCCCCATAGCGAGAAAGGAAGCCCAAAGCGCCTTCGGGGACGGGAGGCTCTACCTTGAGAAATACGTCCTGAACCCTAAACACATAGAGTTTCAGGTAGTTGCGGACGAGCACGGGAACGTTTACGTCCTCGGGGAGCGCGAGTGCTCAATCCAAAGAAGACACCAAAAGCTGATAGAGGAAGCCCCGAGCGTAGCGGTAAGCCCGGAAAAGCGCGAGGAGATATCCCAAAAGGTTGCGCTCTTTTGTAAGGAGCTCGGATACACCTCCGCGGGAACGGTTGAGTTCCTCATGGACGAAGAGGGGAACTTCTACTTTATGGAGATGAACGGGCGCATACAGGTGGAGCACCCCGTCACGGAGATGGTCACGGGCATAGACATCGTTAAGCTCCAGCTTCTCATCGCCATGGGTGAGGAGATAAAGCTCCCGAAGGTTGAGATGAGGGGATACGCTATAGAGTTCAGGATAAACGCGGAAGACCCCGACACCTTTATGCCCTCTCCCGGTCTTATAGAGCGCCTTCGCCTGCCCGGGGGTCCGGGTGTGAGGATAGACACGCACGTATACCAAGGCTACGCCATACCCCCCTATTACGATTCACTGATAGCGAAGCTCGTCGTCTGGGGACAGACGCGCCAAGAAGCCCTCGCGCGCGCGCGAAGAGCGCTTGACGAGCTAAAGATAGAGGGTAAGAACCTCAAGGTAAACACCGACTTTCACAGGAGGGTTCTCCTTCACAAGGAGTTTATAGAAGGGAGGCATGACATCACATTCGTTGAGCGTATGCTCGTCTAAATATAGGCGAGAATCGTGAGCTTTCTCGTCTCGTCGTAAAGCCTCATCACAGCCTCGTAAGCGAGCCTGTAGCGCTCGTAGTCCGAAACAGCAAAAGCTATGTCCGCATCAACGAGTTCGGAAAAAGCGTTGTCAAGTATGTCCCTTCGGATTTCCTGATAGGTGCGCATGTGTTCAAGCTCCCTCATACTCGCCCCCACCTTCGCGCGGGCGTAAGAGACCCTGTCCGCGGAAAGCTTGAGAAGCTCAATCTCATCCTCCCCGACGGGCTCCCCGTTTGAGAGGACTACAAAGACGTGGTGAACCACCTTGAGGACGTTGTCAAGGAATACCTCCTCCGCGCTCGTCTTTTTTGCACCGAGGACGCTTATCGGGCTTTGTGAGACTATCCTTATCACCGTCTCGCCCGTCGGTTTTTCATACGTGAGGACGAGGGCTGTGTCCCCGAGCTTTTGACGTGCACCGAGTAGTAGCTCCTCAAGTGAGTCCCCGCTCACGGTCTCGGAGTTCAGGACAAAGCTCACGTCGTCGTTGTCCGGAACGTTGTCAAACCCTTGGGTCAGCGTGATGTCGTAGACGTGAAAATCGTGGGTTATATTCCCGAATACTTCGTTTCCGTTCAAAAAGACCGCGGAGCGGTAATTTTTATCTATCAAAACGTAAAACTCTTCGCTTAAGCCTGCGTAGTTGAGGTTCTCGTCAAAGGGTTTCGTCTCGGGGCTTGCCCCCGAAAAGAGGTAATTGTCCCCGAACCTTTGGTTTGAGAGTGAGAGGAGTGTTTCAAGCGCTCTTTTGAACTCCTCGCCTACCGCTTTTAGTTCTTCCTGCGTCAGTAGGTCTCCGGACGCCCTTATCGCGCTCGCGTAAAGGCTCTTTAGCCTGTCGTGGATGCTCCCGAGTGTTGTGTCCGCCAATGTAAGGACGGAGAGGGCAAATGAGCGGTTTTCCGCGAGCTTTGTAAGCTCCCATCTTTCCCTCTTTATCCCTACCGCTTTGTGCGCGGAGGGGGGGTCTTGTGATGGTCTTGTGATGCGTTTTCCCGTAGCTATCTTCTCGTGCGCCCTGCGGATTTCCTCCCTCGTCTTTGCGTTCCGGGATGTGAAGAGTTTGTGAAAGATTAGGTCGGGCACCCTCATGGCTTTACCTCACACGGTGCTCAGGAGCGTCTTTAGCATCTCGTCTATACGGGGGAGAATCTGGGCTACCGCTTCGTAGAGCCTTTGGAGTTTCATTATCTCCATCATCTCCTCGTCAACGGAAACACCTTGGCGGTAGATTATCCTCCTTTCAAGGCTCTCGTAAAGGGCGGTTTCCGTCTTTAGCTCCTCGTCAAGTGTCTTTTTGAGGGAGGAAAGTTCTGAGATGGCGCTCCTGTATGCGTCGGTTGTTTTTTCCCAAAGCGTGAGGGCTTGGCTCGCCATCTGATGGGCGCTCTCATACTTTACGGAGGATAGGTCTTCCTCCGATACCGCGAGCTGGAGC
This sequence comes from Aquificota bacterium, assembly GCA_013153455.1. GTDB lineage: Bacteria > Aquificota > Aquificia > Aquificales > Aquificaceae > Aquifex. The sequence continues at coordinate 1,583 of JAADEK010000041.1, read as the reverse complement.
GTCTCTATCTTCGGTTTTCCGTCCGTATCGCTCTCAACGGTGAAGACGGGAACTATACCCTGAGAAGTATCAAGGGCGAGAAATCCGGGGTCGTTCGGGTCGTAGAGCTCTCCCTCCTGCTTTGCTATGAGGGAGACTAAACCGCGAAGGGTGTCAAGGGCTTTGTTTGTATCATCTATGGCGTCAAGCGCTCCCCTTATGAGTCCGTCGGTGATTGTTTGTGTGATGTCCGAGCCGTCTTCGTAAATCAGGCGCCCGTTTTTGAAGCTCAGCGTCCTGTAGGATTCGGAGAAATCAACGAGGACGAATCCCTTTGATGTGTATACCTTTACGCGACCGAGCTCGTCCTCTTGATACCGAACGTTTACGTATCGGGAGAGTTCTTTAATGAGTGCGTCCCTCTCGTCAAGGAGTGATTTTGACTCGTCGGGGTTCAAGACGCCCGCGAATGCTATCTCCTTGTTCAGTTTGTAGATTTTTTGTATAAGCTCGTTTACTTTGTTTGTGTAGTTTGTGAGCTCGTAGGTGAGGCTTTGGGCTATGGAGCTGAGCTGTGATGCGCGCGTTTTTATCGTGTTTATTAGCGCTTTGGCGGAGTAAAGTAGGTTTTGTTTTGCTCCTTCGTTTGACGGGTCCCTCATCAACTCCTCGTATGCGCTAAAGAGGTTGTTTACGTAGTCCCCCACCCCCTCCTCCCCCGCGAGTTCAAGCAAGGTGTCCTCTATCGCTCCGAGGTTTTCGGTTCTCTTGGTTAAGGTTTCGGTTCTTGATAGCTTTTCGTTCCTCAGGTTGAGGAGGGCTAAGTTTTGTCTCCTCCTTATCTCAAGCAGGGAGATGCCCGAGTATGTATCCGAGACGATTATAGGCTCCTTGAGCGCCCAGTTTTCGTTTTGTGAGTTTGCGACGTTTTGTGACCTTACGTCTATCGCCCTTTTGTAGACCGAGAGGGCTTGCTGGATGATGTTCAAACTTTGGGTGAACATCTTACTCCACCCCGTAGATTTTCTTGAGTATGAAGATGTTCCTCGCCACGAGTTTCTTTATCTCTTCGTATTCGGAAAGGACGAGCAGGAGCTCGTCTGTGTCCGCTTTCTTTATGAGTTTGGTGAGTTGTTTTAGCTCCTCCTCAAGTCCTTCCACCCCGAAGGGGTCTTTTAATCTTTCCTTGATTTCCTTGATTTTCTCCCTCAGCATTTGTTTTATAGAATCGGACGTTTTTTGCGGGATTTTAGATTTAATATTGATGGAATACCTCGTCCTTGAGAAGCGCCTCAGGCGTCTTAGGGAGGTTCTCAGCAAACGTCAAAAGGACTTAATCGTTTTTGCGGACAACGTGAAGAACGAGCACAACTTCTCCGCGATAATAAGAACCTGTGACGCGGTCGGTGTCCTTCACCTCTACTACTATCACGCGGAGGGAAAGAAGGCGAAGATAAACGAGGGGATAACTCAGGGCTCACACAAGTGGTTGTTCATCCACAAGGTGGACGAGCCGAGGGAGAAACTCCTTGAGCTAAAGAGGGCGGGTTTTCAGATTGTTGCGACTTGGCTCGGTGAGGACTCGGTTGATTTCAGGAGCGTTG
>JAADEK010000077.1 GCA_013153455.1 Aquificota bacterium | reverse complement strand
GATGAAGTCCGCGAGCTCTTGTCCCTTTTGAACCGGGACGGTTATGAGAACAACACAATACCCCCTCATACCTTAAAGATTATTTTAACTCTTGATGAGGGTGGCTGTGGGTATGAGCGGTGGCGTTGACAGTAGCGTCACCGCACTCCTTCTTAAGGAACGGGGATACGACGTGATAGGCGTTACCCTGCGCTTTCACTCGGAGGAAGCCTGCAACGTGGGAGAGACGCATAACGTTTGTTGCTCTCCCGAGGACGTGAAGGACGCCTCGCGCGTGGCGAGACGTCTCGGTATACCGCACATAGTGATAGACTGGGAAAAGCTCTTCAAGGAGAGGGTTATTGATTACTTCGTGAGGGAGTATCTGAGGGGAAGGACACCCAACCCTTGCGCCGTTTGCAACCGCGAGGTCAAGACGGGTTTTTTCGCGAGGTATCTGAGGGACGTCGCGGGAGCGGACAAGCTCGCGACGGGACACTACGCGAGGATAGAAAAGGACGAACGCTACGGGCTTGTTATAAAGCGCCCGAGGGACGAAAGGAGAGACCAGACATACTTTCTTTCCCTCGTAAGGAGGGAAGACCTCCCCCTCCTTATGTTCCCCTTGGGTGAGCTCACAAAAGAAGAGGTTAGGGAGATAGCGAAAAGACACAAGCTACCCGTAGCCCAAAAGAGGGACTCCCAAGAGGTTTGTTTCCTTATGGGTAGGTCTCCGGGTGAGTTTATACGTGAAATAGCGGGAAAGCGCGAGGGACCCATAGTTCACGTTTCGGGAAAGGTTCTCGGGAAGCACGAGGGGATTTACAACTTCACGATAGGTCAAAGGAGAGGGCTCGGGGTATCTTACGGGCGCCCGCTTTACGTCGTTGACATAAAGCCCGAAACTAACACCCTCGTGGTGGGCGAAGAGGAGTATCTCTACAACGACGAGCTTCTCGTGAAAGACCTGAACGAGCAGGTTCCCCTGCATAAGTGGGAAAAGGTCTCAGCTCAGATAAGATACAGACACAAGCCCGTTGAGGTAAAGGAAATAAGGAAGGAAGGGGAACTCTACAGGGTGAAGTTCAAGGAGGACGTTCGCGGTATCACACCCGGTCAGGTGATAGCCTTCTACGACGGGGATACACTTCTCGGGGGAGGTATCATAGAGTCCCCCGCGGTTTAATCCTCCTTTATCTCCCCCGCGCGCTTCAGGGCGAACTTCGCAAACGCGGGACCGAGAAACTCGTGTATAACCGTCGCCCCTATAATTACGTTAACGAGCATAAGACCGTAGTCCTTCAGCTCGGGTCTTTGGTATACGAGGAGCGAAAGCCCTATTACTATACCCCCTTGGGGAAAGAGCGTAAAGGCGAGGTATTTCTTTACAACCGATGGCGCGCCCGAGAGATGACCTCCCAACCACACACCGATGTATTTTCCCGCGAACCTTGAGCTCACGTAAAGAAGAACAACGGGGAAATACTCAAAGAGAACCTTCAGGTTCAGGAAGGAAGCCCCGACGACGAAGAAAGCGGTAAAGAGTATATCCTCTATGTAGTTCTCAAGGGGTTCCCTGAAGCGCTCGTTTTCCTCCGAGATGTTTATGAGCGCTATCCCGACGCTCATCGTCGCAAGAAGCTCGTCAAAACCAAGAACGTGCGCAAGTGAAAACGTAAGGAAGAGTATACCGACAGTTACGGTAACTATCTCCTTTCTTTCCTTCGCGAACCTCCCGAGGAGGTGAAGGAGGAAACCTCCCGAGGCACCGAGCATAACCGCCCCGAGAATCTGGTATACGACCTGATAGGCTACCTGAGGGGGTGATGGGCTCTCTCCCCCGAGCAGGGCAAGCGCGAGTGAATAACCGAGGACGAAGTTCATTATACCCGTCGCGTCGTCAAGGGCGGTAACGCCGAGGACGGTCGTCGTGAGCGTCCCTCGGGCTTTGTATTCGTGTATGACCTCAAGCGTGGCGGTGGGGTCTGTGGGCGATGCGAGCGCCCCGAAGAGCAGGGCAAGGGCGAGGGAAACGGGAGCGCTTATACCCGCGACGAGGTATAGGTATATAAACATAACCGTGCTCACGACGAGAAAAGCCATCTGAGCCTCACCGAGCGTCACGAGGGCTATTACCTTCCCGAGTGACTTTATCCTCTTCCAAGAGAGACTCGCGCCTATCATAAACGTGATTACGGAAAGGCTCGCGTGGGTGATGAGGTGGGCTTTTTGGAGGAACTCCTCGTCAATTATCCCGAGCAGGGAGGGGCTTATGAGTATACCCGCGAGTATGTATCCGCTCACGCGGGGGAGTTTGAGCGCGTTTGCTACGTTCCCGAAGATGTAGCCCGTAAGAAGTATAACGCCGAGTTCAAAGAGCGGTTCGGAGAGGAGTTTCTCAAGCATCACAGCCCCCTCTTCATGCGTATCCAGTAGTTATACCTCCCCTCCTCCCTAAAGCCGAGTTTCTTGTAGAAGTTTATAGCCCTCGTGTTCTTGTCCCCGACCCAAAGCTCCGCGGTGTCCCTTCCCCTTTTTTTGAAGTAATCAAGGGCGCTCCTCATGAGAGCCTTTCCTATACCGCGGGAGCGGTATTCGGGGTCAACGACTATCTCGTGAACCGCCCCGACGAGTTTTCCTTCCCTCCTGCTGAACCAGTTCGCGTCCGCACCTATAAAGCCGACGGGTTTTCCTCCCGTCTCCGCGACCAAGAAACCCTCGGGGTCCCTCCTTACCAACCACTCCATATAACTTTTTACGTCCTTCGGGTGTGTATACGCGTATTCCTCAAGACCTTTATACGCTTTTAGGTATAGCTCAACGAGCTTGGGTATATCTTCCTCTTTTACCCTTCTTATCGTTACGTCCCGCTCCGCTTCTTTATCCATAGCGGATGACTTTGAACTCATCGGGAATCTTTATTTTAAACAGCTCATCCCTCGGGCGAAAGTTCCTCTTTAGTTCTATGAACTCAATCTCTATCTTCGCCCCCTGCGAGTCGTAAAGGACGAGCTTAAAAGGCGTCCCGTCTCGCCTTACGTATAGCTTCACGAGGTTTAGGTTCTCGTCCTTTTTCTTAGGCTCCAAGAGGAGAACCGTTATACCGTTTTCCTTCTTCTTTCCTACGAGCGTAAAGGTCTCATCAAGGGGTTTTGAGAGGAGGAACAAGCTCTCAACAACCGGTGAGGTATTCCTCTTCATACTCTCAACGTAAACCGTCTTTTGCTCGTAGTTTATCAGGTATACGTTATTTTTGTCCGCGATGAGCGTCAGGCGTTCGGGGGACATGTAGTCTATGCGCAAAAACTCACCCCTCTTTACGTAGAGTATGCCCCTGCTCCTTTCGGGCTTGGGATACCAGTCGTAAGTGACGGTCTGTCTGAAGGAAAGCTTCAGTGTGTTTGTGTTTGAAAATACGTTCTTCAGTTTTTCAAACTCCTCCGCGAGGAGGAGTTTCCCTATGAAAAATAAAAATATTAAAAGTCTCATAATCACATTTTATTAAAGTTTTTGTAGAGTTTCTCAAATTCCTCCGCGGGAAGCGGGGGGGCGTAGTAGAACCCTTGGGCGTAATCACAACCGAGAGATTTCAGTATATCCTCGTGCTCTTTTCTCTCAACACCTTCCGCGACCGTCTTGAGGTTAAGACTCTTTGCGAGGTTTATTATCGTCTTTACTATCTCGTAGTCCCTCTCGTCCTCGTGTATGTCCTTCACAAAGTCAACGTCTATCTTTATGGCGTAAACGGGTAGACTCTTGAGGTAAGCTATGGAGGAATAACCCGTCCCGAAGTCGTCTATGTAAGCCTTCACACCGAGCTCCGCGAGGGACCTTATGAATACCGAAACGATTGATATGTTTTCCATTACCGCGGTTTCCGTGATTTCTATACCGAGGTTCTTAGCGCTTTGGGGAAAGTCCTTTATCTTCCTGAGTATGTAGCTTATGAACTTTGATGAGCGAAGCTGAACGGGGGAGATGTTTACCGCTATCTCTATGTCCATACCCTTTTTCTTCCACTCCTTTATGCGTCTTGACGCTTCCTCTATCACCCAAAGACCGACCTCGTTCATGAGAAAACCGCTTTCCTCAAGGACGGGTATGAACTTGGCGGGAGGGACGAGCTGGTTTCCCCTTCTCCAGCGTATGAGAGCCTCCGCCCCGACTATCTTACCCGTTTTTAGGCATACCTTCGGTTGGTAGTAGAGGACGAACTCGTTTCTTTCCAGCGCTTTCATGAGCTTTTGCTTTATCATGAAACTCTCTTCAAGGTCTTTAGCCTTCTTTGTGTGGAATATCACCGTGTTCCCGCCGAGGTTTTTCGCTTCAAACATAGCCTGGGTGGCGTATGCGACGAGCTGTTCCACGTTCTCCGCATCGTCCGGAAAGACGGAAACGCCCACGGAGAAGGTTATCGGTATCTCGGTTGAGTTTATGAGTGCGGGTGATGCGAACTTGGCGAGTATTCGGGAAAGGAGGCTGTTTATGGCTGGGGAAAGCTCGCGCGTCTTGAAGGCTATGGCGAAGCTGTCCGCACCTACGCGAGCCAGATAGTCCTCAAGCCTAACGACCTCCTTTAACCTCTCGGAAACCTCCCTCAGGAGTTTGTCCCCCACCTTTTGCCCGTATATGCTGTTTATCGTCGTGAAGTTGTCTATGTCCATAACTATCACAACGACCTTCTCCTTTTTCTTCCTCGCCTCGTTCATAAGGTCGCTGAGTATACCCACGAAGAAGTTCCGAACGGGTAGGTCCGTAAGAGGGTCATAGAGCGATATCTTCTCAAGCTTCTCGTGAAGCGAGAGCGTGTTCACAACGCGGGCAAGCTCCTCAAGGAAGTTTGATATAACCTCAACCTCCGAAGGGTAAAACTCCTCGTCCTTTGAGAGGATAAGGACGTAAGGCTCGTCGGAATTCATACGCATACAAATCGTATACCTCCCTTCCTTCCCGCTCTTTACGATACAATCGTCCGAGCCCGGGCGCGTTATACACGCAAAGCTGTAGCCCCCCGCCTTTGTAAACCTCTCAACAACCCTCTTGAGGATGTCGCCCTTATCACCGTCCTCAAAGATGATTTTCAAAAGACCCGAAATCAATGAGTAAAGGACGCTCAGCTTTTTCCTCTCCTTTTCCTTTTTTATCTCGTCGCTTTTGTCCCTCAGGTCAAGGACGAAGTAGTCCTTACCCTCAAACCTCATACGCTCAAAGACAACCTCAAAGGGCTTCAGGATACCCGTTTGCGGACTCTTTAGGTATACGATGTCGGGGAGCCTGCCGGACTTTTTACCGCAACAGGCATCGCAAAGTAACCCGTATACGGGGCGAAACTCCTCGGGAAACAGCTCAAGGAAAGGCTTTCCCACGAGATAGTTCCTTTTCGTCTTCAGGACGTTCTCAAGCGTCCTGTTTACGTATGCTATGCGGAAATCACCGTCAAGGACGACGACCGCGTCCGGGTTATTTTCAAAAAAGCTTATGAACTTCTTGAAGTTCTCGCGTATGGCGGAGCGAAGAAGCCCCGAAACGTCGTGAAATATATACTTTGAGAGGGAAAGGCAAAGCTCGGAGAGCTTCTGAGGGGGGAACTTCTTCCTGAGCTTTTCCCGTATCAGTTCAAGGAGCTTCCCGTAGGAGGCTATAAAGTCCGAAAGTCCTTCACCCAAGCTTCTGAGGACCGTAAAAATCTCCCTCCTTTCCCCCTTCCCGTCAAGGAGGCGAAGGAGGTAAAGGTATACGATGCGCTCAAGCTCTCCCTCCCGAAGCCTCCCGAGAGGAGGAAGGGAGCGGACGTAATCAGAAAAACGCCTCGCTATGTCCCTCAGCTCCTCCTCCGAGAGGCTCTCTCTTATCTCCCATACGTGCTTTTCGTCCTTCGGCTCTATAGCGGAAAGAGCCCCGCCCTTCATGCATTTTATATATCGGACGGAACTCGGAAAAGATTACCCGTTTCCGTTTATCGTCTCAAACTCCTCCATCTCCTCTATAAACTCCTCGTGAAGAGCCCTTACCGCGAGCTCCGCATACTTCTCATCTATGAGACACGAAATCTTTATCTCCGAGGTTGATATAGCTTTTATGTTTATACCGTTCTTTGCGAGAATCTCAAACATCCTCCCCGCTACGCCGTAGGCGCTCCTCATACCTATACCCACGATTGAAATCTTCGCTACTCGGTCGTCCCTCACGACCTCCTTCGCTCCTACCTTTTTCGCTATCTTCGCAACTATCTCATGAGCTTTGTCCGCCTCGGATTTGTTCACCGTAAACGACATGTCCGTAAAGCCGTCGTGCGAAACGTTTTGAACAATCATATCAACGACTATGTGAGCATCCCCGAGGGCTTTGAATATCTCCGCAGCTATGCCCGGCTTGTCGGGAACCCTTACGATGGTAAAGCGCGTCTCGTTCGTATCCATCGTAATACCCCGAACGACGACCTTCTCCATAACTTCCTCCTCCGGAACTATCCACGTTCCCTCGTCCTCCGAAAACGTGCTCCTGACGTGTATTCTAACCCCGAACTTGGCTGCGAACTCAACGCTCCTTATCTGCATAACCTTAGCACCGAGGGACGCAAGCTCAAGCATCTCCTCGTAAGATATACGAGAAATCTTCCTCGCGGAGGGAACCACCCGGGGGTCCGCGGTGAACACACCCGGAACATCGGTGTTTATCTCACAGTCCGCGCCGAGCGCCGCAGCGAGGGCTACCGCGGTCGTATCCGAACCACCCCGACCGAGCGTCGTTATCTCCCCCCCTTCCGTCACACCCTGAAAGCCCGCGACAACGGGTATGTATCCCTCCTCAATGAGGGAAAGCAGTTTACCCGTTCCGACCTTCCTTATGCGGGCTTTTGTGTGAACATCGTCGGTGATTATGGGAACCTGCCAACCGCATAGGCTCACCGCGGGATAACCGAGCTTATTCAGGGTCATGGCAAAGAGGGCTATAGCCTTTTGCTCCCCTGTCGCAAGAAGCATATCCATCTCCCTCTCCGGGGGTCTGCCCGTTACCCTTTTTGCAAGCTCAATGAGGGAGTCCGTCTCACCAGCCATGGCGGAGGAGACCACAACGGGCTTGTATCCCTTCTTCAGGGCGTCAATTACCCTCTTTGCGCATCTCTCTATACGCTCAAGACTCGCTACGGACGTTCCTCCGAACTTCTGAACGAGTATTTTCATAGAAAAGATTATTTTATTAAAAATTCAAAGACCTTCGGTGTGTTAAAATTATTGCACATGGACGTGCGCCAGATAATGGAGATACTTCCCCACCGCTACCCCATACTCCTCGTTGACAAAATCCTGAGCATAGAGGAAGGAAAGAAGATAGTCGGGCTCAAGAACGTAAGCGCAAACGAACCCGTATTTCAGGGTCACTTCCCGGGCTTTCCCCTCTTTCCGGGCGTTTACATACTTGAAGCCATGGCTCAGGTGGGCGGGATACTTATGATAAAGTCCCTAAACCTTGAGATAGGGAAATACGCAATAGTGTTTGCGGGTATAGACGACGCGCGCTTCAAAAGACCCGTATACCCCGGGGACACGCTGATACTTGAGCTTGAGGTGGTCTCGCTCAAGCGCACACTCTCAAAGATGAAGGGAACCGCCAAGGTTGAAGGGGAGCTCGTCGCGTCCGCGACCCTCCTCGCCGCGGCGAGGAAACTTGAGGAAATCAAAAGGAATGCCTGAAGAACAGAAGGGTAACAAGACCGGCAAAAGCTCCGAAGACGGAAGCGTATGATATGTGGGAGGGCTTGAAGAGCTTAATCACATACATATGAGCCAAAAAGGCGTAGTAGAACCACAAAAGCAGTGTGGTAAGGAGTTTCGGGTCATCAACCCAGTGAGTCCCCAAAAAGTCCTTAGCCCACAGGCTACCGAAGACGAGCGTAGCGGTAAGCGACAAAAAGCTCGCAATTATAAAAAACTTCTCAAGGCTCATAAGGAGCCTGAGGGGAGCGAAAGGTATCCTGAGGTCTTTCTCCTTTAGCTTTCTCTGGGCTATGAGTTTCGCAAGGGACGTAAGACCCCCGAAGAAGATAAAAGCGTAAGAAAGACCCGCGCTCACGATATGAAGCACGTAAAGGGGGTCACCGAAGCCGAGCTTCCTTGAAGGAATCAGGAGAAGGGTTGTGAGGAAAGCAAAAAACGAAACGATACTCCCGAAAACGGAGAAGTTATACCTCCTTGAAAAAAAGAGGAATATAAGAACCGAGAGGTTCCCGATTAGGGAAAGCATACCGTATATATCCCCGACGGG
>JAADEK010000089.1 GCA_013153455.1 Aquificota bacterium | reverse complement strand
AACATCGCATAAGAAGTAATCACCAACACGAACACCATCGGGAGGAGTATAGGTGCGGTGGGTCTTTTCTCACTCCTCAGGTATAGGTAGCCCGCGAGGAAGGACAAGCCCGCAAGTAGCTGATTAGAAGCACCGAAAAGAGACCAAAAAACCATCCCACCCTTTCCGCCTTCCTTTGAAAGAACGAGAGCCATTGAGGAAAAAACCGCAACCGCGGAGGCAAACCACGGGTTTGTGAGAACCCTCGGACCGTAAAGCTCCCCCAACTCACCGAGTATGTAGCGCTGTATGCGGACGCTCGTGTCCATCGTAGTCGCCGCAAAGAGAACTATAAGCGTAGCTATCGTCGTCTTTGCAAAACCGAGAGGGATGCCGAGCGCGGAAAGGACGTTAGCTCCCCCCTCAACCACCGCGACGATGCTCGCGGACTTTATAGAAGACCACGAGGAGTAAAGCTCAAAGAAACGCTCGGAAGAAAAAAGAGCTATACCCGCGGTCGTGGCGAGTATTACCGCGAGAGCCAAGGAACTCTCACCCAAAAACCCGAGGTATCCCACGGTTCTCGCGTCGCTCTCTTTGAACAACTGCTTTGCGGACGTTCCCGACGCAACAAGGGCGTGAAAACCGCTGAGCGCCCCGCACGCTATCGTTATAAACAAAAACGGAAATATCGGGGGAGCACCCTCCGGGGATGGGTTCAAGGCGGGAGCAACGACCCGGGGATTCACAACCAAAAACCCAACGTATAACAAAAGAAGAAGAACCAAAAGCTGTATACCGTTTAAAAAATCCCTCGGTTGGAGGAGAACCCAAACCGGCAGAGAAGACGCGAAAAACGCGTAAGTAAACAGGATAAATATCCACAACATTATAGGGCTTATACCCAGTGCGCTCGCAACAGAAGACACATCAACCGGGAAGAGACTCCCGACGTATATACCCCCGTAAAGGATGATGAGAAAAACAAGCGTAAGGAGTAAAAAGTTTACCCTGAGCCTGTAGACGCTGAACCCGAAGAGCACAGCCAAAGGAACCACAAGCCACGCGGGTATTACGCTCTCGGGAAACTTCACAAAAAGCAAAGATATAACGTATGCAAAGACCGCGTTAACGAGGATAGCAAGGGCGAGTATCAAAAGGAGGAAAAGAACCCTCACCCTCTCTCCCGCATACTCACCCAGTATACTCCCTATTGACCTCCCCCTGTGGCGGACGGATGTCACGAGGGCGGTAAAGTCGTGAACCGCACCTATAAACACAGCACCGAGAACCACCCAAAGAAAAGCGGGAAGCCATCCCCATATCACCGCTATTGCGGGACCGACTATAGGACCCGCTCCCGTTATGGACGTAAAGTGATGCCCGAGCAAAATCCACTTGTTCGTCGGGACGTAGTCAACACCGTCGTTTATCTCATGCGCGGGCGTCCTTCGGGAGTCGTCAAGACCGAAAACCCTCCTCGCCAGATACCTTGAGTAGACAAAATAACCAAAAGCGTATATCCCGAAAGCAAGGACGATAAGGGGAATGGCGCTCATATTTTTTATAATAGAGAAAATGGAACTTCAACTAATCCTCGTCCTTATCATCGCGTTCCTGCTTCTCGGACCCGAAGGAATGCTTAACGTCGCGACAAAACTCGGACAGCTCGCACGCCAAGCGCGGGAACTCCTTGACCAGCTCAAGATGGAGGCATACGTTGAGGAACTTAACAAACAAATACTTGAAGACGAAAAAAGGATGAAGGAAGAAGAAGTCCCCCCCGAGGACATAGCGACGGAACTAAAGGAAGAACTTGAGGACGTCCTTGAAGGCTCCGAAGAAAATAAGGAGGAGAAAAAGAGCCATGAGCAGGGAAAACCTCCCGGAGATGCCCCTGATAGAGCACCTGAGGGAACTTAGATACAGACTCATAGTATCAATCGTTGCCTTCCTCATAGCTTCGGGAATATCCTTCTACTTCGCGAAATACGTCTTTGAAATACTTAAAAAACCCGTCCTTGAGTCATACCCGGAGGTTGAGCTAATCACCCTCTCACCCACCGAACCCCTCTTTATACTCATAAAAATATCCCTCGCGGTCGGGTTCATACTCGCCTCGCCCGTAATCCTGTATCAGATGTGGCGCTTCATAGAGCCCGCCCTCTACTCACACGAAAAGAGAGCCTTTATCCCCCTCCTCCTTGGGTCAATACTCCTCTTCATACTCGGCGCACTCTTTGCCTACTTCGTGGTTCTCCCCTTAGCGCTAAAGTTCCTCCTCGGACTTGGCTTTTCACAACTCATGGCTACACCCTACCTCTCGGTTGACCTGTATATCAGCTTCGTCCTCAAACTAATCATAGCCTTCGGGATAGCCTTCCAGATGCCCATAGTCCTCTACGTCCTCCAAAAAGCGGGCGTCATCACACCCGAGCACCTCGCGCGCTTTCGCAAGTATTTCATAGTCATAGCCTTCCTAATCGGCGCCATTATCGCCCCCGACGTCTCAACCCAAATCCTCATGGCTCTCCCCCTCTTAGTCCTATACGAGATATCAATCCTCCTCGGAAAGATGGCAAGGAAGGAAAAGAAGGAAATCAAAAAAGCACGATGAAACTCCCCCCGCTCATCCCCGCGAAGCTAATCGCGCGCGAAAACAAGTTCAGAGCGCTCGTAAACGTAGGAGGAGAAACAAAAACCGCGCTCGTAAGAAACACAGGCAGGATGGAAGAGTTCCTCAAGCCCGGAGCAAACGTATACCTAAAACAAAAAGAAACAGGAAAACACCCTTACGAGATTCTACTCACAAAACACAAAAATACGCTCGTTTGCGTTGACTCCCACATAGCGGTCAAACTCTTTGAAGAATACATAAAAGAAAAATGGAAAATTACCTCCCTCAAGAGGGAGGTGAAGATTTGCGACGTAAGGATTGACCTCCTTGCGGACGAAAGACTCGTAGAAGTAAAGTCCGTGAACCTCGTCAAGGAAAAGGTCGCCCTCTTTCCGGACGCGCCAACAAAACGCGGAACAAAGCATATCCTCACCCTCTCCTCACTCCCTCCTCCGCTCAAGCCCCTTCTCGTATTTGTCGTCCTCAGGAACGACGCGGAAAGCTTCAGACCCAACTGCGAAACGGACCCCGACTTTTGCAAAGCACTCTTTCGCTACGTAAAAAACGGGGGTGAGGTTCTCGTCCTTTCGTGCGAAGTTAGCCTCTCGGAGATAAAGATAACCCGAAGCCTACAATTTTCCGAAAAAGGGAGTATTCTTTAAATTAATGAACGACGTCAACTTTTTGGAGGATATGCTCTTCAGGAGCCTTATGAGAGAGGTGGAGGAAAGATACGAAGACGTCGTTACGATTTACAAATACGACTTTGAGATAAGGGGACTTGCGGAAAAACTCATGAAGCTCGCGAAGGTCGTGGAGGAGGTCTTTAAGGAAATCCCGAACCCGGAGAAGAAACTTGACGAAAGCATCTACACAACCCTTTACAACATCCTGAAGGACATCAGCTCAATACTCTACGACCTTTCAATAGCTACAAACGAGCAAGTAAGCTACGTCCTCCTCCAAGCCTACAGGAAGCTTGACAACATAGACAGCCTCATAAGGAAGCTGAGATGATTTTTAAAGATAGGGAAGAAGCGGGAGAACTTCTTGCTCAAGCGCTTAAGCAAGTCGTTGACCCCTCAAAGCGCCCGATAATCCTCGCCATACCCCGCGGAGGTATACCAGTAGCCTACAAGATAGCGACCGCCCTAAACATTCCCATGTCGGTGATAGTCGTGAGGAAACTCGGACTTCCGTGGAACGAAGAGGCGGGTTTCGGAGCCATAGACCCGGACGGAACCCCCTACTTTGACCCCGTTGTCCTTAATTACCTCACAGAGGAAGACATAAAACGCGTGATACAAAAGGAACTGATAGAGTTAAGGGAAAGGGAAAGGAAGTTCGCTCCGAGGGGATACCCAGACCTGAGGGGAAGGCAGGTGATAATCGTTGACGACGGTCTTGCGACGGGCTTTACCGCGATAGCGGCAGCGGGATACGCCAAGAAGAAGGGAGCGAGCGAGGTCATCGTCGCGGTTCCCGTTTGTCCCGCGGACGCAAAACAACGCATAGCCCCCTACGTTGATAAGTTCATATGCTATTACCCCGTCTCCTCACCCAACTTCGCGGTAGGTATGTTTTACCAAGACTTTCACCAACTCTCCGACGAGGAAGCCCTCTCATACCTAAAGAAGGCGGAGGAAAAGGGGCTCCTTGAACCTTGAACTACTTTTTAGGTCTGAAAGCCTTAACCTTTGAGGGGTCGGTGTCTATATACGCACCGCCTATGAGGTCTATGCAGTAAGGAATAGCGGGCATCACCGCGTCAAGGCACACGCGTATTGACTGCGGTTTTCCGGGGAGGTTTACAATCAAACACCTTCCCCTTATCCCCGCGGTCTGGCGAGAGAGTATCGCGGTCGGGACCTGCTTGAGCGAGACCTGTCTCATCAGCTCACCGAATCCCGGGAGCATCTTCTCACAGACCGCCTCCGTCGCCTCAGGGGTTACATCCCTCGGGGCTGGTCCCGTTCCTCCCGTTGTGAGAATAAGGCTACAACCCTTCTCGTCCGCAAGCTCTATAAGGGTTTTCTCTATTACCTCCCTCTCGTCCGGGATAACGCGGTATTCAACCTCAAAGGGGGTAATTATCACCTCCTTGAGGTAATCTATGATAGCCTTACCGCTCTTGTCCTCATACTCGCCCCTGCTCGCGCGGTCCGAAACCGTCACAACACCTATACGCGCTTTTTCCTTCATAAGGTAGGATTTTAATAGCTAAAATAGAGGTATGAGGGATATCGTCTTCATAGAAAGAGACCCCTACGCGCCTATAAGACACTGCTACACCGTCTCAAAAATCCTCTATCAGGGAAAGAGCGAATACCAAGAGATACAAGTGATAGAAAGTCCGGAGTTCGGGAGGATGCTCGTTCTTGACGGGGTCGTTCAGGTTGACGAGAAGTATGAGTTTCTGTATCACGAGTATATAGCTCACGTCCCCCTCTTCGCACACCCAAATCCGGAGAACGTCCTCATAATCGGGGGCGGGGACGGAGGAACCCTCAGGGAGGTCTTAAAGCACGACGTGGTAAAGAGGGCTGTCCTCGTTGATATAGACCGTCAGGTCATAGAGATTTCTAAAAAGTTCTTTCCCTCGCTCTCGGTGGGCTTCTCGGACCCGAGGGCTATAATCGTCAACGAAGACGGGTATAAATACGTTCAGGACTACGAGAACGAGTTTGACGTGATAATCGTTGACAGCACCGACCCCGTCGGGTTTGCCCACGTCCTTACAACGGAGGACTTCTTCAGGTTCGTCCACAGGGCGCTGAAAGAGGACGGCGTATTCGTCGCCCAAACCGAGTCCATACACTACCACCTTGAGATGGTAAGGACGATTCAACAACGCCTAAAGAAGGTCTTTCCCATAGTTGACCTCTATACCTCGGTGATTCCCATATACGCGGGATACTGGTGGACCTTCTCAATAGCGTCAAAGAAACACCCGGTGAGGAGTCCCGTAAGGGACGTAAACGTTGAGACGAAGATTTACGACAAGGAGATGCACGAGCACGCGTTTCTCCCCACGGGCTTTTACAAGAAACTTGTCAGCGGGGAGTATAAGTATTAAAATAAAACATTCAGCCTCGTTTCCCCGCAAAAGCGGGGAGACCGAAAGACCGGGAGGTAGGATATGCCGAGACTTCGCCACTACAAAACGCTGAGGTATTACGAGAGCGTCTTTGCCCTGAAGCCCACGCTCAGCGAAGAGGAGGTAAAAAAGAAGCTCCAGCAGGTGAAGGACTTCATAAAACAAAAGGGCGGTGAGATACTTTACGAGGAGGACTGGGGGACCAAAACCCTCGCCTACCCCATACAGAAGTTCAACAACGCAAGATACTTCCTCCTGCAGTTCAAGACCGAAAACCCCCAACTTCCGAACGAGCTTGACTTTCAATTCAAGATTGACGAGGACGTCATAAGGTGGTTAAATTTCCAAATTAAGGAAAGCGAGTTGAGAAAACATGCTCAATAAGGTATTCCTTATAGGAAGGCTTACGAAAGACCCGACGATAACATACCTCCCGAGCGGGACGCCCGTCGTTGACCTCACGCTCGCCTACAACCGAAGGTTCAAAACCCAAGACGGAGAGTGGCAAGAAGAGACCCACTACTTTGACGTGAGGGGATACGGCAAGAGCGCGGAAGGCTGGGCTACGCGTTTCTCAAAGGGCTACATGATACTCGTTGAGGGAAGGCTCGTTCAGGACAAGTGGGAGCGCGACGGGAAGAAGTTCTCGCGCGTAAGGGTGGTCGCAGAAAGCGTGAGACTCATCAGCAGACCAAAGGGCGCCCCAGAGGACATCTCCGAAGAAGAGGAGACGGTGAGCAACATAGAGGAGGAGATAAGCAGGCTCGGGGAGCAGGAGCCTCCCCTCGGTGAGGACGAGGATATCCCCTTCTGAGGAGGTAAACCGATGGTCGTGAGAGCGGTAAAGAAGAAGGTATGTATTTATTGTGAGCAAAAGAGGGAACCCGATTACAAGAACTACGAAGAGCTTAGGAATTTCATGACCGAGAGGGGAAGGATAAAGTCAAGAAAGCAGACGGGTCTGTGCGCAAAGCACCAGCGCAGGCTCGCGGTTCAGATAAAGAGGGCGAGACAGCTCGGACTCCTTCCTTACGTCGTTTACTGAGCGCTTGCCTTCTCCCCTTTCCCTCATTAAATTAAACCCTGTAGGAGGGAACGATGCACTTTCCACTGCCATGGCAGTTAATACTCATCCTGCTCATAATACTCATCCTCTTCGGGGCTTCAAAGCTTCCCGAGATAGGCAAGGGATTGGGTGAAGGCATAAGGAACTTCAAGAAAGCCCTCTCGGGTGAGGAAGAAAACAAGGAAGCTCAAAACAAGAAGGAGGAAGGATGATGTTCCCGGGCGGTATATCCATGACCGAACTTATCATAATACTCGTCGTCATACTCCTGCTCTTCGGAGCGGGGAGACTCCCCGAAGCGGGAAGGGCGCTCGGTGAAGGTATAAGGAACTTCCGCAAAGCCCTCTCGGGTGAGAGCGAAAACGTGAAGGAAGTAAAAGCCCAAGACGTTGAGCAAAAACCCGAGGAGCAAAAGAAGGACGAGGAAAAGGTTCAAGCCTGAAGAGCCTTCCCTAATTCCCTTATAGCCCTCTGGAGGTTCTCCGTCTTTAGAACCTCGCTGTAGGGCGAAACGTCAAGAACCCACTCGTCTTCCCCCTTCCTCTTTGCCTGAACGAAGAACTTCTGATAATACCCGCTCTCGGTGAGCAAACACTCAATCAAAAAGCCCTCCTCCCTCTCCCAAAGCTTGAACGTCTTTAGGTAAACGCTCTGTCCGAGCTTAAACTCCCTGTTCTCAAGCTCCCCGAACTTATTCCTCTTTGCCTTCACCTTCTCGGGAAACAACGCCTCTACCTCCCTTATGGTAGGGTGAGGAACAAAACGAGGCTCCCCCCTTTTCAAAAGAATTAACCTGTAGAGCTTCCTCCCCTCCCTCAACCACTTCTCCTCGTATTTCGTAAGCGGTTCCCTTACGCTCAGCTCCTCAAGTGAAATATCAAAACATCCCAAGAAAGAAGCGCTCTCCTCGCTGAACCTTATAAAATCGTAGTCGTCGCTCCTTATCTCTATCCTCCCGCCCGTTTTTAGCCTTTTCGTAAATACGTAAAGCCTTTCGGGTGTCGTGAGCCTCCGCTTGTGGTGTCTCTTTTTGAACCAAGGGTCCGGGTAGTTCATGTATATATTGAAAACGCTCTCGTCCTCAAAAAGGAGGTAAAAACCCCAGTAAGCGTCTATACGCGTGCAAAAAACGTTCTTCAGCCCCTCGCGCTGAACGCGCCTCATGAGCTTCTCAACCGAAACCTGAGAAAGCTCTATACCGAAGAAGTTCTTCTCCGGGTTCTCCTTTGCGAGCTTCACGATAAAATCCCCCCTCCCGAAACCAATCTCAACCTCAAGGTTAGGAATCCTGAGAGGCTTCTTTACGCGCTTGTAGTTAACGTAGCAAAGCATAGGGATAATATCTTTTAACATGAATTGAGGCAGGGGGGAAGACCCCACGGATAATATTGGGGCTTAGACCCCACTTAAAATTTTGGGGCGCCCCCTGCCAAAAAGGAATAAGGAGGGAAGCGCATGGAAACGCTAATAATAGGCGGTGATGTATGTGTAAATTATACCATCTTCTTCATTGGTGCAACCCGTGAATTTAGGCGGGTATCCCATAATTATGAGGAGCTTGTAAGATTTAAAAACTATATACTTAGCCTTGCAAAGGCTAAGCCTATAGTTCTATACATAGAACAAACTGGTAGATATTCTCTTCCTCTATTGTCCACCTTGGGAGATATAGCCACGGTCAAAGTTGTAGAGGGAAAGAAACTCAAGGCTTTCCGTGAGTGGCAAGGCATAGATAGAAAAGACGACTATCGGGATGCTGAACTTCTCTACTTCTACGGCGCCCTCGGCGGTGATGCCCATACCATAGACTTCCAAGCCTACGAAGTCA
>JAADEK010000059.1 GCA_013153455.1 Aquificota bacterium | reverse complement strand
GAAGCAAATACCAGGTATTTTCCTTTCATAACCGTCACCTCCCTTAGAAGTTTTGTTATGAATGATTATACCATTTATAATGGTATAGAACGTTGAGCTTCCCACTCCAACTTCTCTTCATAGCCCAGAGTATAATAGAGACATTATGAGAAGGGAAGAAAAAAAGAAAGGACCTTACGGAGTTTCTACAAAGACGTTCTTTTCCAGAAGATATACTGCGGTAGTTTTAAGAAGCGGTTTGTGCTCATATACCGAATGTACCGAAAAGTCCTGAATTGCGCCCCCGCATCCAAATGTATGTCTTTAAAACTTCCTTATTAAAAGTTCCTTCTTTCACCGATACGTAAACCCGTCCGAAAGCCCTCATACCCTTTTTAATCCGAGGAGCTAAAATAACATTGCCCATGTTCAGGGTGGGAAAGGTTTCGTATAAGAACACGCTTCCTCTCTTTTACAGGGTTCGCTCGTTTGAGATTATTGAAGGGGTTCCCTCCCGATTGGTTTCACTCCTCAGGAGGGGTGAGATACAAGCGGGTATCGTGTCTTCCGCGGAGTTTTTTCTGAATCCTGAGCTTTACTTAATCCTTCCGGGTGTTTCCATCTCATCGCGGGGAAGCGTTTGCTCCGTAAAGCTTTTTTCTAAAAAACCTTTAAGTTCCGTAAGAAAGGTCTTTATTACGTCAGCTTCGCTGACGTCCCGATATCTTCTTTTTTATATCTTTGAAAGAAAGCTGGGCTTTAGTCCCGAGGTTGTGCCCCGAAGCGAGGCGGATGCGTTTCTCCTCATCGGGGACGAGGCTCTAAAGGAAAAAGGTTTTCCCTTTGTATACGACCTTGGGAAGGAGTGGTACGAGATAACGGGTCTTCCCTTCGTATTTGCTCTTTTCTTGGTCAGGAAGGACGCAAACAGGGAAAAGGCTCTTCTTTTGCTTGATGAGGTAAGGGAGAGTTTGAGGGCTTTCTTTGAGGAATCACCGAGCGCTTTGAAGGAAGGAGAGGTTTACTTTAGGGGTTGTATAGATTACGGGCTTTCGGACAAGCATCTGAGGGGTCTTTATGAGTTTTACGAATATTTATCAAAAAGGTTGAAAAGGGGAAAGCCGGAGCCGGTGTTTTTGAGGTAATCAGCGCTCCCTTTCTCCCCTTATGAACTCTTCTACCATCTTCTTGGCTTGCCAGTCGGGGTATTGTATGGGTGGGTGCTTCATCGTGTATGCGCTTATTGAGTAAAGGGGTCCCGCTACTCCCCTGTCGCGGGCGAGCTTTGCGCACCTTACCGCGTCCATCATTGAGCCCGCGCTGTTCGGTGAGTCTTCAACGTCAAGCTTCAGCTCTATATACATCGGAACATCACCGAAGAGTCTTCCTTCCATCCTTATGTAGGCTATCTTCCTGTCGTTGAGCCAAGGAACCCAGTCCGAGGGTCCTATGTGGACGTTTTCCCAACCGAGGTCATAAGGCAGGAGTGAGGTAACCGCTTCGGTCTTTGATACCTTCTTCGTCTTCAGGCGCTCTCTTGCGAGCATGTTTAAAAAGTCCGTGTTTCCGCCGAAGTTGAGCTGATAGGTTCGGTCAAGCTTGACTCCCCTGTCAACGAAGAGCTGTGTAAGGACCCTGTGAACTATGGTAGCGCCTACCTGTGATTTTATGTCGTCACCCACGACGGGTATGCCCGCTTCCTCAAAACGCTTAGCCCACTCCGGGTCCGAGACGATGAACGTGGGCATAGCGTTTATGAACGATACCCCTGCTCTGAGACAAGCTTCCGCGTAAAAGCGCGCCGCTTGCTCCGCACCGACGGGAACGTAGTTTATCAGGACGTCCGCTCCCGTTTCCTTTAGAACCGCAACGACGTCCTCAAGCTCGTCCTCTTTTTCGTCCGCGAGGACGAACGTCCTTTCGGGGGGATACTCCTTCATGTGGGGGGCAAATCCGTCAAGGACTTTCCCCATCCTTACCTTGACGCCCATGTTCGGAACGTCGGGTTCAAATACCGCGGTGCAGTTGGGGGGTGCGAATATAGCTTCGGATACGTCCTTCCCTACTTTGCGGGCGTCTATGTCCCACGCTGCGACTATCTCAATGTCCCAAGGCTTGTAACCCCCGATGTCTTCGTGCATAAGTCCGCTCACATCAACGGTCCCCTTCTTCTTGTAGTAGTAAATACCCTGTATGAGGGAGCTCGCGCAGTTACCCACGCCCGCTATCGCCACCCTCACTTTCTTTTCCGCCATGCGTCCACCTCCTTTTGTTTTTACTTTCAAATAACACCTTCAATAATCTTTATTGTGCTATTATAAAATTATATATCTTGTAATTAGGGAGGGCAAACGGTAAGGCTCCGCGCTAAAATCCTATGTATTAATCTTACAAGGAGGACGGTTATGTTGCCTAAGGATTTGATAGATTTGATGAGGAACTTAAACGTTTTCCCGGTCGTTATATCAACCCACGACGGTGATGACCTTCACATAACATTCATAACGTGGGTCTACCCTTCGGACGAAAGGACGCTGAGGATTGCTCTCAGCTCCGACTCAAAGACCGCTCAGAATATCAGAAAGAACGGTAAGGTAGCCATACAGGTCTTTGCACCGGACAGGGCTTTGAGTTGTTACGGGAGCGCGAGGGAAGTGAAGGAGCGCATAGAAGGAATTTCTTTTCCTGTTTCGGTTTTTGAGGTTGAGATTACGAGCGTTGAGAACGCTCTCTTTCCGGGAGCTACCATTACGGGTATCATACCTTTCGCTCACACGGGTAACGTCCTTAAGATGACCGAGCTTGATGCGAAGGTTCTTGACGCTATGAAGTCCTAAATTAATTCTTTGTGCTCGTAAAGGTTGCCCTCCCGAGCGGAAGGACCAAGAGGTTAGAACTTCCCGACGAGGTAAAGAACCCCTTAGGTCTGAGGGTTTTGCTGAGGACGGAAAGCGGGAAGGGTCTGAGCGGTATCGTTGTCGGGAGGGCGGAAGGTTCCCCGAACGCGGAGCTTGTTTCCATCCCCGACGAGTATCCCCTGATTTTGCCTCCTTCCTTGGAGGTGGCGCGGGAGCTTTCCCGTCACTACCTTGAGCCTCTCGGGAGGGTTATTTGGGAGCTTCTTCCTTCGGTTTTTAAGGAGAGGGAGGAGGAGTTCGTCTACCCGGGGAGAAGCTCCTTCGTCGGTCTTGATAGGGTCTCCCGTAGTGTTTTTGAGTTTGTGAAGAAGAGGGGGAAGGTAAAGCTTGAGACGCTTTACTCGCGCTTCGGTTCCCGGCTTGTTCGCCTCCTGATTGAGAGGGGACTGCTCGTTAGGAGGAGGGAGTGGGTGGGTGAGCGCGAGGTTTTTGTCTCGCTCGGGGTGAGCTTGGGGGATGCGCTTTCGCGCCTTCGGAGCGAAGAGAGGCGCAAGCTCGTGCTCACCGTTAGCGAGCTGGGTGTTGTCGGTGTTGACGAGCTTGAGGCTCTCGGTTTTCGCCCTTCGCTCGTGAGGGAGCTCATAAGGAGGGGACTCCTGAGAGAGACGGACGCTCGGGAACACGGAGCGAAGCTCCGTCCTTTTTCTTTTTTTGAGGAAAGGGGTGATTTGGGTAAGAGGGAGGTTGTGAGCGGTTCGTTCGGTTTTGTCGCACGGGGGTTGGTTCGTTTGGCTCTCGGGGAGTTGAAGAGGGGAAGGAGTGTTCTTGTTTTGGTTCCGTCCGCGGAGGACGCTTCCCTTTTGGTTGATTTTTTGTCGGAGCGTCTGGGGGACAGGGTTGTTGACCTTCGGGCTGGTGATGTGAGGAGGAAGTGGTTTCTCGGTTATGAGGGGAGTTTTGTTTTCGTGGGGGGTTTTAAGGCTTCCTTTGTTCCCGCGCGTTTGGGGAGTGTTGTTGTTTTTAACGAGCTTGGTCCCGTTCGCTCAATCAGGGGGGGGTTTGATATAAGGAGGGTCGGTTTTTCGCTCTCAAGGGCTTTCGGAGGGGGTTTTTTGTTGGGGACTCCTTTTCCTTCGGTTGAGAGTTTTTACCTCAAAAAGAGGGGGGTTTTGTCTTTGAGGGAGGAGGGGAGGTTTGCGAGGCTCAGGGTATTCAGGAGGAGGGGTGGTGTTCTTGCGAAGGAGACGGTTGATTTTTTGAGGGGTGTTGAGGGGAGTGTTCTTTTTGTGGTTCTGAAGAGGGGATACAGTTATCTTTACTGTGAGGTTTGTGATGCTATGGCGGAGTGTCCCGAGTGCGGGGCTTTTTTGCGCTACACGAAGGAGAAGGGGA
This sequence comes from Aquificota bacterium, assembly GCA_013153455.1. GTDB lineage: Bacteria > Aquificota > Aquificia > Aquificales > Aquificaceae > Aquifex. The sequence goes on along the minus strand of JAADEK010000059.1, from coordinate 4,401 downwards.
GGGTTTTTTGTCCTGTTCGGCGTTCTCATTACTCTTCGGTTGAGCTTTCTTGTCCTTCGTGCGGTGGTGCTCTCAGGGAGGAGGGTTTTGGTATTGAGAGGGCGCGTGAGGAGGTGGAGCGTGTTTTGGGGGAGGGTTTTGAGTTTGACGTTGTTCCGAGGTGGGGAAAGGTATACGATTACACGGTTATATTGAACGCGGATACGCTCCTTTCGGTGCCGAGCTACAGCGCGAGGGAGCGTTTTTTGGGTGTTGTTGCGCTCGCTCTTCGCTCAACGAGGAAGGAGGTGGTTCTTCAGAGCGCCGTCCTTGACGAGGGTTTTTCCCGCGCGCTTGAGGAGGGGAGGCTTTACGAGCTTCTTGAGGATGAGTTAAGGAGGAGACGGGAGGAGTTTTTGCCTCCTTTTTGCAGGGTCGCCCTTCTTGAGAGCGAGGAGGATATAAGCGAGGAGCTAAGGGAGAGGGTGAGCGATAGGGTTTCTTGTGTTTACGACGAGAGGAGGGGGGTTTGGTCTTGTTTGGTTCGTTTCGTCCCGTCCCGTGAGGTGATGTCGCGTTTGAGGGAGCTGAAGAGAAAAGGAGTGAAAATTATTTTAGATTGGAAATAATTTTTAATTGTAAGGAGGTGATGGTATGGATTTCCTTCAAAGGGAGGAGGCTCCCCTGAGCGCGGAGGAGTGGGAAGCTATTGATAGGGCGGTTCTTGAGGTGGCAAGGAGCGCGCTCGTTTGTAGGCGATTTGTTCCGCTGAGGGGTCCCGCGGGAGCGGGTCATCAGGTGGCTTCATACGACGTTGTGAGGGGGACGGAGCCCGGTGTTTGCGAGGTTGAGCCCGGAAGGGAAGGCTCCTGCGAGCCCGTGAGGGTAGGTGAGAGGAGGCACGTTCCCATACCGACCATCTACAAGGACTTTGTTATCTCTTGGAGAGACCTTGAGCACTGGAGGAGTTTTAACCTCGGTATTGACACGAGCGCGGTAAGCGCTGCGACGAGCGCTCTTTGCGTTGCGGAGGACAGGCTCGTTCTTTTCGGGAACAGTGAGCTCGGTATAGAGGGTCTTTTGACCGCGCGGGGGGTTCAAGAGGGGAAGCTCTCCGATTGGTCTTCCGCCGGAAGCGCCTTTTCGGACATCGTAAGGGGTATATCTTTGCTCGTTGAGAGGGGTTTTTACACAAACTACTACGTTGTTATGAACCCGAAGCGTTATTTTCTGCTCAACCGTATACACGGGAATACGGGTCTGCTTGAGATTGAGCAGGTGAAGAAGCTCGTGAGGGACGTCCTCCAGACTCCGGTTATGCCGGAGGACAAGGTCTTGATTGTTTCTTCCTCTCCCGCAAACTTTGACCTCTTTGTCGCGCTTGATATAAGCGTTGCATACGTTGAGAGCACGAATATGAATCACGTCTTTAGGGTGATGGAGATGGTGGTCCCGAGGGTGAAAAGACCCGAATCGGTCGTTGTCCTCTCGGGCTGAGCTTTTTATCTTTCCATCTTATGGAAGTATCGGAGGTTCTTGAGTTCAAGGTAGGGGAGGACAGGAAAGGGGAGAGGCTTGACCGCTTTCTTTCTTCTTGTTATACGGACTTTTCCCGCTCGTATATAAAGAAGCTCATAGAGGGGGGGAACGTTCTGGTTGACGGGAAGAGGGTTCAAAAGCCTTCCCTCAGACTGAAGGAGGGGCAAAGCGTTACGCTCCTTGTTCCGAAACCCGAACCGCTTGATATAAAGCCCGAAGACATCCCCATTGAGGTTGTTTACGAGGACAAGGATATAGCGGTCGTCGTGAAGCCCTGCGGGCTTGTCGTTCACCCCTCACCGGGCTACACCTCCGGGACGCTCGTTAACGCCCTTCTTCACCGCATAAGGGAGCTGTCGTCGGTGGGGGGTGTTGAGAGACCGGGTATAGTTCACAGGCTTGACAAAGAAACCGCGGGTCTTTTGGTCGTCGCAAAGAGCGACAAAGCCCACAGGGAGCTCGTAAAGCAGTTCCAAGAGAGGAAAACCGAGAAACACTATAAGGTTCTCGTGAAGGGTATCGTGAGGGAAGAAAAAGGGGTGATAGACAAGCCCATAGGCAGGCACCCGGTGGACAGGAAGAGGTTCTCCGCGAGGGAAGACGGAAAGGAAGCTATAACCGAATACAGGGTTCTTAAGCGTTACGAGAGGTTCGGGATAACGCTTCTTGACGTCAAGATACACACGGGGAGGACTCACCAGATAAGGGTTCACTTCTCATCAATAGGTCATCCCGTTCTCGGGGATACGACCTACGGTTTTAAGAAAACGAGCGTCCCGAGGGAACTCATTGAGCTTATGGGTGAGTGTAATATGCTCGTCGCCTACAAGCTCGGCTTTACTCACCCGACGAGGGGTGAGGAGTTGCTTTTTGAGATACCCGAGCCAGAAACCTTCAGGAGTGTTCACCGCTGGCTTGAGGAGCACTCGGAGCGGAGCGCTTCGTAATCAAGGAGTTTCTCCTTTACCTTCCTGAGTATGTAGTTATACATAACGGTCGCGGGTATCGCGACGAGAAGACCGAGAGCGGTAGCCTTCAGGGCGAGAGCGAGACCCACCATTATCTCCTTTGTATCAACGAGTCCCTTCTGACCCATGGTGTAGAAGGTAAGGAGTATACCGACGACGGTCCCGAGGAGTCCCACATACGGGGCGTTTGACGCTACGGTTGCGATGATGTAAAGGCGCTTTGTGAGTTCCTTCTCAAGGAGGGCGCGCGAGGGGTAGCTTTCCGGCTTCACACTTCTTATGAAGAGGAGGCGCTCAACCGCTACCGTGAGCGCGACGAAGCTCATAAAACCCAAGACGCCTATGATGCCGTAGTCAACGTAAAGCCTCAGCTTTTGAACATCCATCAGTCTATCTCCATACGTTTTGTTTTTACTTCACGCAGGAAGTCCGTAAGCTCTTCCTCCCTTTCCTCCTCTATGAGTTTCCTCAGGTGGGAGAGTGATTCGGTGAATGTGTCTATGGCGAGAAGGACGTTTTCCTTGTTTGCGAGGAAGATGTCCCTCCACATAACGGGGTCGCTCTTTGCTATGCGCGTAAAGTCCTTAAAGCCCCCGCCGGGGTAGCGAAAGAGGTCTACCCCTTTTTTGCTCATACGTATCAAGACGTCAACGAGCGCAAAGGCTACCGCGTGCGGGAGGTGTGAGACCGCGCCAAAGACGTAATCGTGAAGCTCCGGGCTCATGTGCTCAATCACTCCTCCCACCTTTTTCCAAAGCTCCTCAACGAGCTTTAGCCTTCGGGGGTCTGTCCTTTCCGTGGGGGTAAGGATTACCTTCTTTCCCTCATACAGGTCGGGGACGCTGTGCTCAACGCCGGACTTTTCCGTCCCCGCTATGGGGTGTCCACCGACGTAGCGCCCCCCGAGTATATCCTCAAGCTCGTAAACGAGCTTTCCCTTTACGCTTCCTTGGTCCGTTATCGTCGCGGAGGGAAGGAGGGAAGAGAGCTTCCTCGCTATGTCGGGGAACGTTCTTACGGGGCTTGAGAGCATAACGAGGCTGGGGTTGTATCTTTTTACCTCGTTTATGTCCGTCGTTCCCTCGTCTACGATACCGAGCCCGAGGGCTTTTTTTATGCTTTCGGGGTTTATGTCGTAGCCGTATATCTTTCCCCGAAAGTTGCGCTTCTTGAGCGCGAGGGCAAACGAGCCTCCCATAAAACCGACGCCCACGATAAGGACGCTTTCCATCAGTGATGATTTTAACTGTGTTTTTAACATAAAATGCTTTTTTTATGAAGATTCCTATAGTAGCGCTTGATTTTTCCGAGGAGGAGAAAAACGCCCTTCTTGGTATCCTTGAGAGTAAACGCATAACCAGAGACGGCTGGACGGAGCGCTTTGAGGAGGAGTTCGCTCGGTTCACCGGTGTGCCTTTTTGTAAGACGGTGTGTTCCGGGACGGTAGCCCTCTTTATAGGTCTTAAGGCTCTCGGTGTCGGGAGGGGGGAGAGGGTCGTTGTTCCCGCTATGAGCTTTATGGCTACGATAGACGCGGTTTTGCTCGCGGGCGGTGTTCCGGTTGTCGTTGACGTTGACGACTACTACACGATTGATGTGAACCAGCTTGAGGACGCGGTAAAGCGCTACTCACCGAAGGTGGTAATCCCCGTTCACCTATACGGTCAGCCCGCGGACATGGACGCTATAGGCTTTCTCGCGGAGAGATACGGTTTTTACGTGCTTGAGGACTGCGCCCAGGCTCACGGTGCGAGCTTCAAGGGAAAGAGGGTGGGGTCTTTGGGTGATATGGGTGCTTTTAGTTTTTACGCGTCAAAGAACGTTCCAATGGGTGAGGGAGGCGCCATAACAACGAGGAGCGAGTCCCTTTTTGAGGAGGTAAAGAAGTGGACCGACTTTGGGGACCACCCCGCTT
>JAADEK010000029.1 GCA_013153455.1 Aquificota bacterium | reverse complement strand
GAGTGGCTTCCCCTGCTTTCACGCCTGTTTAGCGCGGAGAGCGCGACCGCCCTCGCGAGCTCAAGCATGTTCCTAAGCTCAAGAACCTCTATAAGGTTCGTGTTGAACACGCGCGACTTGTCAACAACCGGGACACCCTCCCACCTCTCAAGAAGCTCCGAAAGCTCCTCGTAAGCCTCCCTCAAAGACCTCTCGTCCCTAAATATACCCATCTTCTGCCACGTCACCTCACCCATCTGAGCCCTAAGCTCCGCTAAGTTCTCTTTTCCCTCCCTCTTCATAAGCTCCTCAACGAACTCCTCCGATTTGCGCGCATCGCCCTTCGCAAAATCAACCTCCTTAACGTATTGCCTTACCGCCTGACCGCAGTATTTCCCGAAAACCACAATCTCCGTCAGAGAATTCCCGCCCAGCCTGTTTGCACCGTGAACGGAAACACAAGCACACTCCCCGACCGCGTAAAGACCCTCCATAGGCGTCCGGGAGGACAGATAATCCTCAACGTGTATACCCCCCATACAGTAGTGAGCGGAGGGTCTTATGGGAACAAGCTCCTTAACCGGGTCCACACCCTCAAAATCTATAGCCAACTGCCTTACCTGAGGCAGGCGCTCGTTTATCCTCTCCTCACCCAAGTGCCTGAGGTCTAAGTATATATACCCCCTCGCTCCCGTTCCTACACCCCTTCCCTCCCTTATCTCGGTCTCTATGGCGCGCGAGACGATATCCCTCGGGGCGAGCTCCATCTTATCGGGCGCGTAGCGACTCATAAAACGCTCCCCCTCCCTGTTTACCAAATACCCGCCCTCACCCCTGCAAGCTTCCGAGAGCAAGATACCCGTCTTCGCAAGACCCGTAGGGTGAAACTGTATAAACTCCATATCCTTCAACGGAACCCCAGCCCTAAGTGCGACCGCCTGACCGTCCCCGGTGTTCCCTATCGCGTTCGTGCTCCTGAACCAGTAAATACGAGCAAAACCCCCCGTCGCCAAAACAACAGCCTTAGCCCTCAAAAAGACAACCTCACCCCTCCTGATATCGTAAACGCTGACACCCGCGACCCTCTCCCCGTCGTGTATAAGGTCAAGCAGGAAAAACTCGTTAAAAAAGACGATGTTGTCCCGAGCCAAAGCCTGCTCAAAAAGCGTATGAAGAACCACGTGCCCCGTCTTGTCCGCGGCGAAAACCGTTCTCGGATACGTAGCACCCCCGAAAGGTCTCTGAGCTATCCTCCCGTCCTCGGTTCTTGAAAAAGGAACACCCCAGCGGTCAAGCTCGTATACAATCTCGGGAGCCTTCTCCGTCATAAAAAAAACAGCGTCTTGGTCCGCGAGGAAGTCCGAACCCTTTATCGTATCGTATGCGTGAACCTCCGGACTATCTTCGGGCGCAACCGTCCCGAGCGCAGCGTTCATACCCCCCTGAGCCGCGCCCGTGTGAGAGCGGGTCGGGAAAACCTTTGAAACAACCGCAACCCTCAAGGACGGGTCTTTAGCTATCTCTATCGCGGTTCTGAGACCCGCTCCTCCTCCTCCTACAACGACCGCATCGTAGCTCTCAACTATCATAAAACTTAATATTAAAAGAAAAATTACCGCTTCGCGGTGCTCCCGAAAACCTTTTCATAAACGTAATCCCTGTGCTTCAAAAACTCCCAAGGGTCAAGCGCCCTCTCTATCTCCTCGGGACTCAAAAACTTCCTTACCTCCTCATCCTCAAGCAAAACCTCCTTAAAACCCTTCTCACCCTCCCAAGCCCTCATCGCGCACCTCTGGACGATATCGTAAGCGACATCCCGGGAAAGCCCCTTCTGAGTGAGGAGAACAAGTATACGCGAAGAAGCGTAAAGCCCCTTAGAAAGCTCCATATTCTTCCTCATCCTCTCCTCGTTCACAACAAGCCCCGAAAGGATATCCCTAAAAAGGTTCAAGATATAATCAAGCGCTATAAAACTGTCCGGAAGAATCACACGCTCAACCGACGAATGGGATATGTCCCTCTCGTGCCACAGAACGATATCCTCAAGCGCGGGAAAAGCGTTCGCCCTGATTACGCGCGCAAGCCCGCATATCCTCTCCGAGTGAATAGGGTTCTTCTTGTGGGGCATAGCGGAAGAACCCCTCTGACCCTTCTCAAAAGGCTCAAGAACCTCAAGAACCTCCGTCCTCTGGAGATGCCTAATCTCGGTCGCGAACTTCTCAAGCGAAGACGCAACCAGAGCCAAACTCGTCAAAACAAAGGCGTGTCTATCGCGGTGAACTATCTGAGTTGAAGCGGGTTCAGCCTTTAGCCCCAGCTCCTCAAGCGCGAGCCTCTCAACCTCCGGGGGAATATTTGAGTAAGTCCCCACCGCCCCCGAAATCTTACCGTATGAAATCTCATCAACCGCCCGCTCCAACCTCTCGGTGTGGCGCCTCAGCTCGTCATACCAAACGCACATCTTAAGCCCGAAGGTGTAAGGCTCCGCGTGAACGCCGTGCGTCCTTCCCATCATAAGCGTATCCTTGTGCTTGAGAGCAAGCTCCTTTACCTTCTCCATAACCTCCCGAACGTCCCTCAGGATAATACCGAGAGCGTCGCGCAGTATAAGCGCAAGAGCGGTATCAACCACGTCAGAAGACGTCAAGCCCATGTGAATAAACCTACCCGCCTCCCCAGCCTGCTCCGCGATAACGCTCACAAACGCAAGAACGTCGTGCTTAAATACTTTCTCCTTTTCCTTTATCCTCTTTACGACCTCCTCATCAACGTATGTCTTCTTTTCTATCTCCTTCAGGGCGTCCGAGGGTATCTTCCCGAGCTTGTGCCAAGCCCTGCAGACCGCTATCTCAACCTCAAGCCACTTTCTGAACTTGTTCACCTCGTCCCATACCCTTCCCATCTCCTCACGCGTGTAGCGCTCAATCATACGAAATAGAATATCAGAGGATTAGAATTCATAATCAGGAGGTTCTGATGAAGGAACTGACCCCCCTTGAGGAAGCCCTTCGGGCTGTTCTCTCAAGCGCAAAGCCCTTGGAAACCCAGAGGGTATTTATACACGAAGCCCTCGGCATGGTTCTCGCTGAGGACATCAGGGCGGACACGGACAAACCCCTCTTTGACAACTCCGCGATGGACGGCTACGCGGTGAGGTGGGAAGACGTAAAACAAGTCCCCGCACGCCTGAAACTCATCGGGGAATACACCGCGGGAACGGGTGAGGACATAACCCTCCTGCCCGGAACCGCGATAAAAATCTTCACGGGCGCCCCCCTCCCCAAAGGCGCGGACACCGTTATTCCCGTTGAGTATACCGAGGAAAAAAACGGGGAGGTAATTGTAAAAAAGAGCTTCAAAAAAGGCGCAAACGTAAGGAAAAGGGGAGAGGACATGAGGGAGGGACAACTCGTCCTGAAGAAGGGAACCCCGATACGCGGTTACGAGATGGGAATCCTATCCTCCCTTAACGTCCCCCTTGTGAGCGTCCGCAGAAGACCCAACGTGGGGATACTCTCAACAGGGGACGAGATACTTGACGTCTGCGAGCCCCGAACAAAACCCTCCCAGATAAGGACTTCCAACAACTACATGCTCCACGGTCTTGTAAAGAGGGCGGGAGGAATACCCTACAACCTCGGCATACTCCCCGACGACCCGAATACCCTAAAGGAAGCCCTAAAGAACGCCCACAGATACGACATCTTCATAACTACCGGCGGTGTATCAATGGGTGAAAAGGACTACGTAAAGGAGCTCGTTAAGGAGCTTAACGTTGACGTAAAGTTTCACAAACTCCGCATAAAACCCGCAAAACCCGTCCTTTTTGGGACATTCGCGGATGGAAAGCTGTTCTTCGGACTTCCGGGAAATCCCGTCTCAAGCGCGGTAGCCTTTGACCTCCTCGTTTACCCCGCGATAAGGGCTATGATGGGCTTTCGGAACCCCGAAAGGGAGAAAAGGAGCGCGGTTCTTGATGAGGACTACGCGCGAAAGAGCGCGGACAGGAGGGAGTTCGCCCGGGCGGTCGTCTACTTCAAGGACGGGAGGTATCACTGCATACCCCTCAAGAAACAAGACAGCCATATGCTCACATCTCTCTCCGAGGCAAACGCTTACATGGTGGTCCCGGAAGGGGTCTTGAGCCTGAAAAAAGGCGAGGAGGTTGAGGTCATACTCATAGACTGAAAGGAGGGGGAGATATGGGAAGGAAAGATGTGAGCCTTATCCTTGCCTTCCTCGTTTTCTTTCTCATACTCTTCTTTGCACCGCTTGAGGAGGGCGTAAGGAAGGGACTTTCCGTTCTTGCCCTGAGCGCCATCCTCTGGATTACGGAAGCCATCCCCTTGAGCGTTACCGCACTTATGATACCCGTAGCGGGTGTTCTTCTCGGCATCTTTGACGTAAGCGGTGCCCTCTCGTATTTCGCCCACCCCCTTATATTTCTCTTCTTCGGGGGATTTGTCCTCGCGACCGCGCTCTCAAAGCACGGAATAGACAAACTCATAGCGGGGAGGATAGTCTCCCTCGCGCGGGGGAACTTCCTCTTTTCGGTGTTTTTACTTATGCTCGCTACCTCACTCATCTCCATGTGGATAAGCAACACATCAACGACAGCGATGATGCTCCCGCTTGCCCTCGGCGTCCTTGCGAGCGCAAAAGGAGAAGTCCCGAAAAGCGCCTACACGTTTGCACTTCTCGGGATAGCGTATTCCGCGAGCGTGGGAGGGATAGGAACGCTCGTGGGAAGTCCGCCGAACGGCATAGCCGCGGGTCTCCTTGAGCTCTCCTTTACCGACTGGATGCGCTTCGGTATACCCACCTTCGCGGTCCTCTTTCCGCTTCTGTTTTTAATCCTCTTTCTCGTCTTCAGACCCCCCGCGGGTCTAAAGGTTGAAGGTATATCCGCAAAAGAGAAGCTGAGCCCAAAGGGGAAACTCGTGCTTCTTGTTTTCCTTCTCGTCGCCCTCGGTTGGGTTATGAGCAAACAACTCGCCCCGCTCTTCGGGGTAAAGAAATACTTTGATACGGTCGTAGCCCTTTTGGGTGTGATAGCGCTCGTGAGCCTTCGGCTCATAGACTGGAAGGACATAAACAGGGGCGTCTCGTGGGGGACGCTTCTGCTCTTCGGGGGAGGGATAGCCTTGAGCGGTATCATGAAAAAGACGGGAACCGCGAAGTTTATCTCGGAAAAGCTCATAGACCTCCTTGAGGGTCTTCCCCTCTTTGTGTTCCTCCTCGTAATAGTCCTCTTCGTTATATTCCTGACGGAGTTGATGAGCAACACAGCGACTACCGCCCTTATAGCACCCATACTCCTCTCAACCGCCCAAGCCCTCGGGAAGCCCCCCGAGCTACTCGTCATACCCGCGGCTGTTGCAGCGTCCTGCGCCTTTATGCTACCGGTCGCCACACCCCCGAACGCGATAGTATACGGAACGGGTTACGTGTCGCAGGGCGATATGATGAAGGCGGGATTTGTGTTAAATATTACATTCGGTTTTGCGCTCGCTCTCCTCTTTACCTTCTTTATGGGAGGTATGTGATGGGACTAAAAGAAAGGTTAATCAGAAAGGATACATACGTATGGGAACTGCCCGCGGGAACGGAAGAGGGTCAAAGGGTTCCGGTTGTTTTTTATCTGAGCGATGCTCTCTTTGAGAAGCTTGAGGAGGAGGCGATAAGACAAGCTCTAAACGCGTCCAAGCTCCCGGGAGTCGTGAAAGCTGTATACGTTATGCCCGATGTTCACGTAGGATACGGTTTTCCCGTGGGGGGCGTTATGGCTACGGACACGCGCGAGGGGATAATAAGCCCGGGCTCAATAGGGTATGACATAAACTGCGGTGTTCGCCTGATTGCGACCGACCTCCTTTCGCACGAGGTCGCCCCCAAGATACGCCAGATAATGAACGAGATTTTAAAGAACGTCCCCGCTGGCGTGGGAAGAACGGGGGACATAAAACTCTCCCGCTCAAAGATGAAGGAGGTTCTCGTTAAGGGGGCGAAGTGGGCGGTTGAGCACGGGTTCGGCTTTCCCGAAGACCTTCAGCACATAGAGAGCTTCGGAGCTCTCCCGAACGCAAACCCCGACGCTGTGTCAAAGGAAGCCTACGAGAGGGGCTCGGACGAGCTCGGAACGGTGGGAAGCGGTAATCACTTTATTGAGATACAAGCGGTTGAGGAGATTTACGACGGAAAGAGCGCCGACGCCCTCGGTATACGAGAGGGACAAGTCCTCATAATGGTTCACTCCGGTTCAAGGGGTTTGGGGCATCAGGTTTGCACGGACTACATACGCTTAGCCCTAAAAGCTTCCCAGCGCTACGGTATAAAGTTACCCGACCCGCAACTCGCGTGCGTTCCCTTTGACTCGGAAGAGGGTCAGCTGTATTTTGGCGCGATGAACGCCGCCGCAAACTACGCCTTCGCAAACAGACAGATTCTCGGCTACAAGACCGCAAATACCCTCAGGAAGTTCCTCGGTCTTTCTTGGGAAGAGCTCGGATACCGCCTCGTATACGACCACGCGCACAACATAGGTAAGGTTGAAAGGCACGAGGTGGGAAACAGGGAGGTCAACGTCGTCGTTCACAGGAAAGGAGCGACGAGGGCTTTCCCCCCGAAGCATCCCGAGGTCCCGCCAGCCTACAGGAACGTGGGTCAGCCTGTCATCATACCCGGGGACATGGGAAGGGCGAGCTACCTCCTCGTGGGTCAGCCCCGCTCAATGGAGATGTCCTTCGGGAGCGCGTGCCACGGCGCGGGCAGACTCATGTCAAGGAGGCAGGCAAAAAAATTCGTAAAGGAGGTGGGGCTTGAGAGCGTCGTCGGGGAGCTCGTGGTCGTCGCGAGAGGAAAGGCTACGATAATGGAGGAAATACCCCAAGCTTACAAGGACGTGACGGAGGTCGTGAGGGTCATAGACGAGCTCGGTATAGCCAAAGCGGTCGCAAAGCTAAGACCCCTCGGGACGCTCAAGGGTTAGGCTTTCCCTGAAGACCTCAACCCTGTTTTTCCCCTTTCTCTTTGCCTCGTAAAGGGCGAGGTCCGCTTCCTTTATTATGTCCTCAAGGCGTTTGTGCCCCTTAAAGGCGCTCACCCCAACGCTCACGGAAACGTTTATCTCTTCACCGCCCGGGAGCTTTACCCTAAGGTTCTCAACCAATCTTCTTAACTTCTCCGCCACCTTGTAGGCGTTTTGTAGGTTCGTGTGCGGTAGCATGACGATGAACTCCTCACCTCCCCATCGCGCTACGAGGTCCATCTTCCTTACGTTCCTTCTGAGCGTCTCGGAGACCCTTTTGAGGACTACATCACCTACGTCGTGCCCGTATGTGTCGTTTATGCGTTTAAAGTCGTCTATGTCAAGGAGGAGTATGCTAAAAGGGCTTCCTACGCGTTTTGCCCTGCTCAGCTCCTTTTCCGCTACCTCAAGGAATACCCTCCTGTTGTAGAGGTTCGTAAGGGGGTCAGTTAGAGCCATCGTCTCGTAGTGTATCTTTTCCTTTGTCGTTTTGAGAAGGAGTTTCTCAAGCGCTTCCATCATCTTCAGGATTGAGAGTTTAAGCTCGTAAACCTCGTCGTTCTTTTCCTTTGTTTCCCTTAAGTTCTTCCTGAGGAGTTCAAGTCTTGAGAACTGGTTTTTTGAAAAGTCTTGTGAAAGGGTTTTTATGAAGTTTACCTCCCTCACGAGCCTCCCCACAAGCCTGTAAACGGGAAAGCTCGCGACCCCGACCGCTATTAGGGGATAGGCGAGGAGAAATGCAATAAGCGTAAGGTCGTGCTTTATCGGCTTTATGAAGTAAACAAATCCGTAGGGCTTCTCATCATCCCCGAGAGGGTAGCGTGCTACAGCCATAGGTTTGTAAATGGGTCCGAGCGTCCCGTATAGCTCTATCTCAAGGAGAGCGGTTATGAGCTTTGTATCACTCACACCCTTCGGGTCAACGATGTAGCCCGAAACGACGAGTTTTCCTTCAAGCAGTTCCTCGGGGACGAACCTCTTGTCAAGGAACAAAACGGAACGCGTCTCAAGAACCGCGTTTATAAAATCAACTGTTTTTAAAAACCTCGTAAGAGGTTCTTCTTCCTTTATAAGTGATTGTGTATTTACGAATGCGGAAACGATGCGGTCGTAGAACCTGCTCGCGCGGGATTTGTTCTCAAGGAGGAGGTATGTGAGCGTCCCGAGTGCGAGGAGGGAAAGCGTAAGGAGGAGGGAAAGGGATGCGTAAAGGAGAACCTTTTGTTTCAAGGACATTGGATAAGTATAATACTACAAATCCATGAGGATTATTTTCGGCGGGAGTTTTGACCCCGTTCACTGCGGTCACATAATCCTCGCGCGTGATGCGCTTGAGGAGCTCCGAGCAAAAGAGGTTATATTCGTCCCTACATACCGAGCCCCGCTAAAGGCTCCCCACAGCGCAAGCCCCGAAGACCGCCTCAGTATGCTTTGTCTCGCCCTGAAACCCGAACCCTACTTCAGGGTTGATGACTACGAAATCAGGCGGGGGGGTATCTCCTACACCGTCTACACGCTTGAGTATATGAGGAAAAAATACGGGGACGAGCTTTATCTCCTCCTCGGGAGCGACAGTTTCCTCAGATTCCACCTCTGGAAAGAGCCGGAAAGAATCTTAAAGCTCGCTAAGCTCATCGT
>JAADEK010000068.1 GCA_013153455.1 Aquificota bacterium | reverse complement strand
AAAAACAGGTCAACAAAAAGGTAATCCTTAACCCTTACCCCGAACTCGTGAAGTTTCTCCATAACCTGTTTGTATACCTGCTCAAACTGCTCATACGTTTCGCCATACATCCTTCTGCCTTTTCCGCCCGTGGGCGGTTCTTCCTTCAGGAAGACTATAGCGCCCGTTTCCGTTTCGGGGTCCCAAACCCAGCTCGTCCAGAGGATGTATTTGTCTGGAAACGTGAAGTGGAGGAGTTCCGCAGCTATATCGCGCGCGGCGCGCTTATCAACCCCTCTTATGGTGTTCGCGAACTCCTCAACGCGTTCCTCCCACGTTCTCGTGTCTTCCTTCTTCCTCAGTCCGAGGAAACCCCCCGTATCCCCGTAAAGGAGTTTCCTTATCGCTTCCTTCAGGTTCTCAACGCCCGTCTCTTGGATTATGCGCTTTCTCTTCCGCCTTGCGCTGAATATCCTCTCAAGGAGCGCGTCAAGCTCCTTCTCGGTGAGCTTCTTTACGTTTTCGCGCGAAAGGAGTTTCTGGAAGAACTCCGACTTTTCCTTCACATCCTGATAAAAGTCCTGTAAAAAGTCCTCTCCCTCGCCCAGTATCTTTATCAGGTAATCCCTAACGAGGGCTTCATCAAGAGAGGCGGCGCGAAAGCCGCCCTGCTTTTCCTTTTCGCTCATGCGCTTACCTTCGCACCGAGGAACGCAGCCGCTTCCGCTCCCGCAGCTTCACCTTCCGCTATGGACGACTCTATGTCTATGGGTCCCTTACAAGCTCCCGCTATGAACACACCGGGCTTGTTGGATACGATGTTTGAACCGCTCTCTTCCGAGGGAAGGAGGAACTTGTTGTCGGGGTCTTGTGCGAGCCCGAGAATCTTTGCTATCTTGAGCGTTCCGTCCGAGGGCTCCATACCCAGAACGAGAACGACCAAGTCCATGGGTATCTCCGCGGGTCTTTGGACTATCGTATCCTCGTGCTTGACCCTGAGCCTTCCGTCCTTCGGTGAGTAGGTAACTTCCGCTATCCTACCCCTTACGTAACGAACGCCGTATTTCTCTTGAGGCTCCCAGTAGAAGGGATACTCCCACGTTCCGTAAGTTCTCACGTCCATGTAGTAGCAGAAGACCTCAACCTCGGGATACTTCTCCTTAATCTCCGAGCCTTGAAGTCCGGAAAGCGCACACCCGTATCTACAACAGTGGACGTTCGTAACGCCGAGCTGTCTGTCACGAGAACCTACGCAGAATACGAAAGCGACCCTCTTGGGAAGCTCACCGTTTGAGGGTCTGTAGAGCTTTCCTTCCTTTGAGAACATTTGCTCAAGCTGGAGGTTCGTAATTACGTCCGGGTAGATACCGAACCCGAGCTCACCCTTCCTTCTGGGGTCAAAGTGCTTAAAACCGGTCGCGACGATTATAGCCCCGACGTCAACCGTCTCACCGTTTGAGAGTTTAACCTTGAAGTTGGGAGCTTCTCCTTCCACCGCTTCAACTTCGGTTCCGAGTTTGACGTCAACGTTGGGGTTGTTCTGAACCTCTTCAATGAAAGGTCCGAGAACCTGCTCGGGCTTCATCTTCCTCGGTATGAGCGTGTGGTAGCTTTCAAGTATGGGTCTGCCCCCGAGCTTGTCCTCCTTCTCAACCAAGATTGTCGGGATACCGAGCTTTCCGAGAACCCTCGCCGCTGCAAGTCCCGCAGGTCCTCCACCGATTACCAGAACACTCTTAGCCATTATTACCCTCCTTAAAAGTATTTATGTGCAGGGGGCAAAAGCCCCCTTGCGTTCCTCAGGACTTGAATAGGGGCATATCGGAAGTAGCGGACCTTCTGTATTTGAACCCGTCGGATGTCTTGCTGTAGGGCTCGTATAGGTCATACTTCTTGAAGAACTCAAGGAGTTCGTCGTATTTCCCTTGCTTTTCAAGCTCAGCTATATACTTGACCACGTCCTCCCATTCCTTCTTCAGCTCCCTCCAGTTCGTTATACCCATCTTCTCAAGCAGGGGTTCGTAGTTGGAGCAGTTCCAGTAGAGCTGGACTATCTTGAAGGGGTGAGCTCCGCAAGCGAGAGCTGAGAACATAACGTCGGACATAACCGCTATGGGGTAATACATTCCGTGAGCCTTTCCTATCCACTGGTTCTTTTCAAATGTGGTGGTGCAACCCGTATCGTGCGTAATGATGATGTCCGCCTTTAGCTCTTCCGCTATGACCTTCAGTTTACGCTGTATGGCGAACGAACGCGTAAACTCACGTTCGGTGAGTATGTGCCTAAAACCGAATCCGCAACAGTCATACCACGTTGAGTAATCAACGACCTGAGCCCCGAGCCTCTTTATAACCGCGGTTGAAGCAGCGGGACGCTGTCCGTTGTAAACCTCCGGGTCATACGGGTAGTCGTCCGCCATCATCTTCCAGGTGTGGCAAGCGTTGTGTATGGCGACGCGTATGTTGGAAACGTCTATACCCTTCGGCTTTCCTTCCTTCTCGTAAAGCTGGGCTATCTCGTCCCTCATCGCGTGAACCCACTCCGAGTAGTGGACTATCTCCTGAGGCACAACGATTCTCCCGTCTTCGGTGAGCCTGCCCAGCTTCTTGAGTATGGGCTTTACCGCTTCTCTGAGCTCTTTGTTGAATATGAGCTGTTCCCTCGTTTCCTTGTAAGAACCGAAGGAGGTTCCGCAGTGTATGAGGGGGTAGTAGCCCGTCTTCCAAGCTTGGTGCATATTCCTGAGCCAGACCGCTGCGAGAGCGACGGGGTTTGATGTTCCGGAACCGTGGTAGTTCCAAGCGGTGCAAGAGGTTTGGTGAGGTTCGTTTAGGTAATCAAGACCGAACTTGTTCATAAACCACATAACGGAAGCGGGGTATCCGGGTATGTTACCGCACTGACCGCAGGACTTGTGGTGCCAGAGTTTGTTCGTGGGTATCGTCTTTATCCTTCCCGTTCTCGTGTATACGTATTTGGGCTTGTTTTCCTCGGTTATGCGAAAGACGAGTATCTCACCCTTCTCCTCAAGTTCGTGCATCTCCTCAAAGAGGTGGTCGTAGTGCGAGTGCTTGTTCAGTATCGGGAACGGTTCGGGGTCCGCATACTTAAGGTAAGGGCTCTTAGATGTATGTCCCATAGCTACACCTCCTAAAAATTTTTTAGCGGGGCACCAACCCCCTTATTAAGCTTGCTCTTCACCCATCTCCTCAAGGAGCTCTTCCCACCTCTCCTCGTTCTCTTCAACTATGTCCATTATGACGTTGTAGAGGTTGGGGTCAAGTCTCTCTATGAGTTCAAAGATGCCCGTTTCGCGCCATATTTGATACATCTCTATGGCGGTCTGGAGGGAGACCTCCCAAGCGGTCTTAACCGCCTTTCCTACGTCAAAGGGTATAGCCATACGCTTAGCCCTGAGGTTCTCCATGTTGTCAAGCATCTTGGGTCCCCAGTCGGGGAAGAAGTCGGGCTGTAGCATGTCCGCGGAAAGCTGGTTACCCGTGGTCATGACTTTAAGGAGAACACGCCCGTAGGGCTTCAGGAGGTCTTTCGTCGCTTCAAACGCGTTTCTGACCGCCACTTCGCGCATGATGATGACCAGTCCGCCGGGGTTGTTTACGAAGGGACACCTTATCCAGCAGGTGAAGCATTGGGAGCACGCCCATATGTATTCGTGCATCATGTCGTATAGGACATCTATGTCATTCTCAAGGAAGCGCTGGACTATCTCTCTCGGTGAGTAGTCAAAGAACCTGTTTGAGGGACAGGAAGCTGTGCACACACCGCAGTTGAGACAACCAAAGAGGAAGTCCTTAAAGCGGAAGTCGGAGCGAACCTCCTCTATGACCCTTACCTTCTCCTCCCAAGGGACTTGAAGGGTTTTCTCGGATATGGGGATGTTGTATCCGTATTTACGAACTTGAGTTTGTTCAGCCATTTTAAGCCCTCCTGAAGTTTATTCCCCTTTTTAAATTAAAAGCGCGCGAGGGGGAAAGCCAAAAAATTTTTTTATAGGGATATAAAAATATCCTTATAGACTTTACAAAAAGAAAGAAGGAAAGCTCAGAGGGTGATGACCGCATACTCACCGCTCATGAGCTTATCAAGGAAAGCAGCACCCCCCAGTATACCGTCGCACAGCTCTTTATTCACGTCCTCTTCCTTGTAGATGTCCGTGAGGTCAAGCGAGGGCGTGCAGAGGTAAATCTTTACGCCCGCTTCCTTTGCCATCTTGATAAAGTCGTATACCGTTTGCTCAACGCCGGGACGAACCTTTACCTTCTTTGCGTTGTCGCGCATAAGGAGATAACCCGCCTCGGAGGTTATCACCATCTCAACCTCGTAGTCCATCGTCGTCGCAGCGGTAGCCAAGAAGAAGGGAGCTCCCGCTTGGGGGTTGATTAGCTCACCCGTCGTAGGCTCCGCCCTGACGAAGAAGGGAACAGTCACGATGTAAAAGAGGAGCTTTTCAAACTCCTGACCAGCCATAGCCCACCTCCGAACCTTTATTAAACGAAGATTACCATAGGTTTGTCCGCCTCAAGGAGGTAGTTGAAGAACTCCGTCGCTCCCGCGGGAGGCTCAAGCCCGTCTATGAGGTCCTCCCTCTTGTATCCGAAAAGGTCCATCGTCATCTGGCAGGGTATGAGCTTCACGTCCGCCTCTTTGCAAAGCTCAAGGAGTTCCTCAACGCTCGCGACACCCTTTTCCTTCATCCTCTTCTTCATCATTGCGGTCATAAAGTCCGTCATACCGGGGATGATACCCATAATCTGGGGAGGACCGGGGAATACGCTCTCCATAAGACTCGCGAGCTGACCCACTACGGGCGTCTGCTTCACGGAATCGGGGAAGACCATCGGCATAGCGGGATTACCCACGGGCGCTATCTTTAACTGCTTTACCTTTTCCTTGTGGATGATGTTTAGCCCGTAGAAGGTGAAGAAGATGGCGCTCTCAACCCCGAGGGAGGCGGCGACGGACGCGAGAATCAGGGGAGGATAAGCCATATCAAGCGTTCCCTTAGTCGCTATGATAGCGAGCCTTTCCGTAGCCATAGCAAGCCTCCCCTTATCCCTTCTTCCTTATGTAGTAGATATACTTTCCTCCCTCTTCAACCATCTCAACGAGCTCGTGACCGGTCCTTTGACAAAAAGCGGGTATGTCCGCCTTTGAGCCGGGGTCCGTTGATATCACCTCAAGAATCTGACCGGGTTGAAGCTCCTCAAGAGCTTTCTTCGTCTTCAAAACCGGGAGGGGACAGTTAAGACCAGAAGTATCAAGCGTCTTGTCGGGCGTAACGGTAGCCATCTTCCAACCTCCTTACATTGGTTTTCTCCTTATAAGATTATCGTTATCCTCTCATACCTACTTAAGAAAATCTTTATAAGCCTATTAAAAATGATTATAAACTCAGGAATAAAGACCCTTACGGGTATTATCTTATTTTGGTATGAATCCGGTTGAGGAACTCCTGAGGGAAAAGTCGGGCTACATACTGTCGGTTCTCATGTCCCAAGGCGGTGAATACGGGGAGATATTTTACGAAAGGTCAAGAACGACGCGGATGCACTTAGAAGACAGGAAGATAGACAAGATAACACACGGATACGACGAGGGTGTCGGCATAAGACTCATAAAGAACGGTAAGAATTATTACGGATACACGACGAACCCTACGCTTGAGAACCTTCTTGAGCTCGCAAAGACGCTCGCCCGCGGTGAGGGGCACGGACCCGTTGCGGTAGGAAAGAGCTACCTCAAAGGCTGGACTCCCGCGGTAATAGACCCCGACGAGGAGTCCCTATCCTTCCGCGCCCAAATCCTAAAGCGCGCGGAGGAAGAAGCCAGAAGCTTCGGGGACAAGATAAAACAAGTTCTTGCGGTTCTTGCGGACAAAACGCGGGAAATCCTCGTTATAAACACACTCGGTGAGATAGCGAAAGATACCCAAAAACGCGTAGTCTTCTTCGTTGAGGTTGTCGCGAGCGACGGACAAACCCTCCAAAGGGGCTACGAAAGCGTAGGGGGGAAGATGGGCTTTGAGATACTCAACGAGTTTCCACCCGAGGAGATAGCGAGGAAGGCAGCGAGGAGAGCCCTCCTCATGCTTGACGCAAAACCAGCTCCCGCGGGAAGCTTTACGGTCGTTATGTCCTCGGAAGCTGGGGGGACGATGATACACGAGGCGGTCGGGCACGGTCTTGAGGCGGACTTGGTTCAGCAGGGACTCTCGGTATACGCGGGTAAGATAGGTGAGATGGTGGCATCACCCCTCGTCACGGTCGTTGACGACGCGACGCTCCCCCATCACAACGGCTCGTTTGCGGTTGACGACGAAGGCGTCCCTGCGCAGAGAAAGGTTCTCATAAAGAACGGTGAGCTCGTCGGATACATGTATGACCGCCTCAGGGCTATGCGCGACGGAGTCCAGAGCACGGGAAACGGGAGGCGCCAAAGTTATGCCCACATACCTATGGTGAGGATGACGAACACCTTCATAGAGCCCGGAAGGGATAACCCCGAGGACATCATAGCGGACACGAAGGAGGGCATTCTCGTGGTGAAGATGGGAGGGGGTGAGGTGAACACCGTAACGGGGGACTTTGTGTTTGAGATAATGGAAGGCTACATGATAGAAAACGGGAGGGTTACTTACCCCATACGGGGTGCGACGCTCATAGGAAACGGACCGCGTGCCCTTATGGACGTTGACGCGGTAGGGAGCGATATCGGGTGGTCTATAGGGACGTGCGGGAAAGACGGGCAAGGCGTTCCGGTCACGGACGCCCAACCCACGATAAGGATAAAGCGGATGACACTCGGGGGTGTTGAGCGCTAAATTAATATATGACGAAGCTCAAGGGAGGTGGAGATATGCCCGTTTTTGTAATACTTACAACACTTACCGACGACGGAGCAAAGACCCTAAAGAACAAGCCCGAAAGGATAAAGGAAGTAGACCAAGAACTTTGTGAAAAATACGGGATAAAGATAATAGCCCAGTATGCACTCATGGGACCTTACGACTTTCTCAACATAGTTGAGGCGCCCGACAACGACACGATACTGAAGATGGCTATAGAGCTGAACGCCCGCGGGACGATAAGAACACTCACAATGCCCGCCTTTGATATAGACACACTCATCAAGGACCTGAAGGAGCTCCCCTCCTGAGCTCCCTTCCTTTACTTTGACCCCTTCGGGGTGTATAAAATATATCTATGGTAGAAGTTGAAAAGAAGATAAGGGAAGCTCTTACCTTTGACGACGTTCTTTTAGTCCCTCAATACTCGGAGGTTCTTCCCCACGAGGTTGACGTCTCAACTTATCTGACGAGAAGGATAAAACTCAACATACCCATAGTATCCGCTGCTATGGACACAGTGACGGAAGCCCGTCTCGCCATAGCCCTCGCGAGGGAGGGCGGTATAGGGATAATCCACAGAAACCTACCCGTCAAAAAGCAAGCGGAGGAGGTTGAGAAGGTAAAGAAGTCCGAAAGCGGGATGATAATAAACCCCGTAGTCGTAAAGCCCCAGACGAACGTAAAACAAGCCCTTGAGATAATGGCTAAGTATAAGATATCCGGCGTTCCCGTCGTTGACGAGGAGGGAAAACTCGTAGGCATACTCACAAACAGAGACCTCAGGTTCATAAAGCCCGAAGACTACGACAAGCCCGTCTCACTTTACATGACGAAGGAAAACCTAATAACAGCCCAAGAGGGCGTCACGCTTGAGGAAGCGGAGGAAATCTTCAGACGCTACAAGATAGAAAAACTACCCATAGTTGACCGCGAGGGAAGGATAAAGGGACTTATAACGATAAAGGACATCGTAAAGAGGAGGAAATACCCAAACGCGTGCAAGGACGAGCTGGGAAGGCTCAGGGTAGGGGCTGCGGTCGGGACGGGGGATGAGACGCTGGAGAGGGTTTCCGCGCTCGTTGAGGCTGGCGTTGACGTCGTCGTCGTTGACACAGCGCACGGGCACTCAAAGCGCGTTATAAAGACCGTTGAGAAGATAAAGAGCGCATTCCCGGAGCTTGAGGTGATAGCGGGGAACGTAGCTACCGCGGAGGGAACGCGCGCGCTCATAGACGCAGGGGCGGACGCGGTGAAGGTGGGGGTGGGACCCGGTTCCATATGCACGACGCGTATCGTCGCGGGGGTGGGCGTTCCTCAACTCACCGCCATTATGGACGCCTACAGCGTGGCGAGGGAGGCGGGCGTTCCCATCATAGCGGACGGCGGTATAAGATACTCGGGGGATATCGTCAAGGCTCTCGCAGCGGGAGCAAGCGCGGTCATGCTCGGGAACCTGCTCGCGGGAACCGAGGAAGCGCCCGGTGAGATTATTTACTACCAAGGGAGGGCTTACAAGGTATACAGGGGGATGGGTTCGTTGGGTGCGATGAGCTCGCGCCTCTCTTCGGACCGCTACGGGCAGGACAAGCTTGAGAAGTTCGTCCCGGAGGGCATAGAGGGAAGGGTTCCGTATAAGGGCAGGCTCGCGGAGGTCGTTTACCAGCTCGTGGGAGGTCTTCGCTCCGGGATGGGATACGTCGGGGCGAGGAACATACCCGAGCTACAGGAAAAGGCGAAGTTCGTTCGCATAACGTGGGCGGGATACCGCGAGAGCCACGTCCACGACGTTCACATAACGAAGGAAGCGCCTAACTACTGGGTGGAGTGAGCTTCCCTCCGCCCTTCAGGAATACCCTCATAATCTCAAGAACCTCACCCACGCTCGTGAAGTTCTTCGGGTAATGCATCTGAAGGAA